>JBBQTU010000006.1:0-50538 GCA_038213005.1 Tepidisphaerales bacterium
GAGGAAAGAAGTGTCGCCCTTTCAGGGCTCATTCAGGGAGAATGGTTCTTACCCAGGGCTGCGCGAGTACGCTTACCCTGGGCTTAAGAATGCCGCCCCGTTGGGGCTAAGAAATCGCGTGCCCGGAAAAACGGGCACGCCCCGATGGATCATGCCAAGGGTCGATCTGTGGCGATGGCGGGGCTGGGTGTTGCAGCACGGCGGGCTCAGCAGTATTCCATCGCGCATCGGCGATGGACCGACCTATCGGCCAACGTGCCGATGACATCGTGAACTTCCGCGCTCGCGGGGCGGTATAATCGTGATAATGACTGAAAAGCCAACAACACCATCGCTGAGGTTGCTGTTCTGGGAGACCACGGCCGCGTGCAATCTGGCATGCATCCATTGTCGGCGGCTGGATGTGTCGCGCACGCTGTGCAAGGATGACCTGACGACGGCCGAGGCGATGGCGATGATCAGCTCGCTTCCGGAGACGGGCAAGCCGATCCTGGTCTTCTCCGGCGGCGAGCCGCTGATGCGGCCGGACCTGTTCGACCTGGCGGAGCATGCCCGCGAGGTGGGGCTGCCGACGGCGCTGGCGACCAACGGCACGATCATGGACGAGCATGTGGCCAGACAGATTGTGGATGTTGGGTTCCGCCGGGTGTCGATGAGTTTTGACGGCCCGGATGCCGCTACCCACGATGGGTTCCGCAAGATCGACGGAGCGTTTGACGCATCGGTGGCGGGGTTCAAGCTGCTGCGGTCGGCCGGGATGTCGATGCAGATCAACACGACGATCGCGAAACACAACTACCAGAAGCTCGATCAGATATACCAGATGGCGCTCTCGCTGGGGAGCGATGCGCTGCACCTGTTCATGCTGGTGCCGGTCGGCTGCGGGATGGAACTCTCCGAAGCGATCATGCTCAAGCCCCAGGAGTATGAGAACGCTCTGAACTGGATCTACGACCGGTCGCTGGAAGGCAAGATGCATCTGAAGGCGACGTGCGCCCCGCACTATTTCCGTGTGATGCGCCAGCGTGCCAAGGCCGACGGGCAGGCGATGCCGGCGGCCGCCCATCCGCACCGGTCGATGGGCGCGCCTGCGGCCATGAGCGGACACCCGGCCGGAACTGGCGGATATCCTGCGGGAGCCGGTGAACATCCTGGTGGGCACCCGGCCGGTATGGGCATGGGGGGGCATCCTGGCGGCAGTGCGAACATGTCGGCGATGACCAAGGGTTGCCTGGCCGGTCAGGCGGTGTGTTTCGTATCCCATCAGGGGGATGTCTTCCCCTGCGGGTATCTGCCGGTTTCATCGGGCAATGTGAAGCAGATCTCGCTGCCGACGATCTGGCGCGACAGCCAGGTATTCGCGGACTTGCGAGATGACTCGAAGCTGGACGGCAAGTGCGGTATATGTGAATACAAGAAGGTCTGCATGGGCTGCCGGGCCCGGGCGTATGCGGAAACGCACAGCTACATGGCTGAGGAGCCCAACTGCGAGTACGTGCCGGTGAGGGTGCGGCGTTAGTGGGGCCGGTCGCCCTCGACCGCCCATTCCGTCCCGCGCAAGGACGTCAGCGTCGCAGCCGGCCAGCGCTTGTCCGAAGTCCAACGTCAGTGCATCAGCTCCGTGGGGCAAGCGTCCCCGTTTGCGAGACAGCGCTTACAGAGTCTGTGTGCAGGATGCGATGGTGATCGCCAGAGTCGCCCTGGCCCAGGCAAAGCGAGTCTTGAGCTCTTGTGAAGTTCAATCGCATCTTATTCCCAACGCGCTTTTCAGGCCGACGGTATTATGTGCAGGCAAAACGGTACGAAAGCGACATTGGTCCGGGCGCGATCCGCGAGTTCGTCGGGTCCCTGGGCGAGCACAAGGCCAATAAGGGTGTCTTCATCACCTCTGGCGGATTCACGTCGGGAGCTAAGGACGCAGCCGCGAAGGCCCATACGCGCATCGTGCTCATCGACGGCGAGCAGCTTGCCGAGTTCATGATCGAACATGGCGTGGGCGTCAGCGACCAGAAGAAGTACATCGTCAAGAAGCTCGATAGCGACTATTTCGACGACGTCTGATCTGCAAGGAGGGGCCGACGCCTGCGCGATCATTGTGCCCGTCAGGCGTAAGAGAGAACTGCTTCGTTGCTCGCTCTTGGCGTCACGATCAGTTGTAAGTATAATATAATGCTATGGGCGATATCCGCTTCGATTGGCATGACCCCAAGGCTCAGGCCAATCGGCGGAAACACGGGGTGTCGTTTGAGGAAGCGCGGAGCGTCTTTTACGATGAGAACGCCAAGCTGATTTCCGACCCCGAGCATTCGCAGGATGAGGATCGGTTCGTGTTGCTTGGAATGAGCGAAAAACCGCGCGTGCTCGTGGTCGTGCATGCGTATCGGGTGAATGCAGCGTGATCCGGATCATCTCCGCACGCAAAGCCGCCAGGCACGAGCAGCGACAGTACCAGGAGCCATGACATGAAAAAGGAATACGATTTCTCCAAGGCCATCAAGAACCCCTATGCACGCCGGCTTAAGAAGCAGGTCACGATCCGTCTGGATGTGGCAACGGTCAACTACTTCAAAGCCCTTGCCACCGAGGTGGACCTGCCCTACCAGAACCTGATCAACCTCTTCCTTCGGCAGTGCACTGAGCTTAAACGTCGTCCCGGCGTGAAATGGGGATGAACGCCTGCTTCCGTCTCGGCTAGCGAGTTGCTGCTTGGGCCGGGCGGGCAAGAGTGTACAAGCCGGATCGGAAATCAAACCGGGCGCGATTTGTTCGGCGTCTTAGCCTTCGCTACGCCTGACCTCTAGCGTCGCTCCGTCCATTGCCCTGCATTATTCTTGCGGTCGCCGCATCGGGCGGCTACGCTTGCGGCATGGGCGGGGTTCTACTTGAAGGTTCGCAACTCACCGTTCGCTTTCCGCGCATCCTGGCGCTGGCGGACTTGTCTATCTCTGTGGAGTCGGGGCAGCTTGTCGGGCTGATCGGGCCCAATGGCGCCGGAAAGACCACGCTGCTGCGCACGCTCTGCGGGCTGCAGCGGCCGGCGGTCGGGCAGGTGCTTATTCATGGGCAGCCGCTGAGCGGTGATCGCGAACTGCTGCGGCACATCGGCTTCACCCCGGACACGCCGGCGATGTATGAGCAGCTTACCGTGCGCGATTTTCTGCGGTTCATCGGGCGGGGGTATGACCTGTCGCGGGAAGAGACCGAGGAGCGCATCGACTTCTGGCTGGAGCAGCTCTGGTTGAGCGGCAAGGCGGGCGAGAAGATCAAGGCCCTGTCGCGCGGCATGAGGCAGCGCATCGGCATCGCGCGGACGCTGCTGCCCAATCCGTCGGTGGTGCTGCTGGACGAGCCGGCGGCGGGGCTCGACCCGGCCGGGCGGGCGCAGTTCCGCCAGTTTCTGCTGAGCCTTCGCGAACAGGGCAAGGCGATCATCGTCTCATCGCACATCCTGGCCGACATGGACCAGTACTGCAGCCATATCGGCATCATGAGCGCCGGCCGGCTGGTGCGGTTTGACACGATCGCGGTCATCGCATCCGGGCATGATGGCGGGCGATGTCGCTATGCGCTCACGCTGACTCGGCCGGTGGCGGGGGTTCACCAGCAGCTTGAGGAGATCGAGGGCGTTGAGGTGGTCAGTGTTGATCGCGAACACGTTCAACTGGCGTTCAGCAGTCATCGGGAACACGCGGCCGAACTGCTGGGGCGCCTGGTGAGCAGCCGGCTGCCGGTGGCGGCGTTTGCGCCGGTGAGCCTGGACCTTGAGGAGGCGTATCTTCAGACGGGGATTCAGCAGGTGGACTGATATGGGACAGATCACATCCAACGCGATGGCATGGGCGCACTGGCGACTCAGCGGCGGCATCAAGATGTCGCTGATTGCGACCGGCGCCTACCTGATGCTGGCGATCGGCATTCTGACGATGGTCATTGGCGTCGGGCGCGACGACATGAGCCGCGTGCTGGCCGATACCGCGCCGGTCCTGCTGGGCGTGCAACTGGCGCTGCTGGGCGGGCTGGTCAGCCTGAGCTTGTGCAACACGATTCAGAACGAGACCAAGTGGCGGATGATGGAGTCGCACCGCCTCATGCCCGTCTCGCCGGCGATGGTGGTCCTGGGCTATGTGGGCGGGGCGGCCGGCCTGGCGCTGTGCATCGTCTTTGGCAGCTTTTGCCTGGGTCTGGCGGCGACGGCCGGGGGCGGGCTCCCGGTGATGTGGTGGGTGCTGGCGAATGTGGTGGCGGTTGCATTCTGCGCCTTCGTGTGGGTGGTGGTCGCTTCGGTGTCGATGATCGGCGGGCTGATGGGGGTCCTGGTTTGCCTCGCGCTGATCGGCGGTGTTCTCTCGATGGGTGCCATCAGCTTTGTGGCGCCGGGACTGGGGCTGGTGTTCTCGCCGATCTTCGGACGCACGATCTTTTCGCAGGGCATGCTGGACGCGGAGAAGCTGCCCCTTTACGGGCTATCGATCGTGATACAACTGGGGGTTGCGGCGATTTTCCTGCGGGCGGCGAGCCGGCGGTATGTCGATCCTGAGGGCACCGCGTTCACAGGCACGCTGGGGCTGATGCTGACGGCGCTGTTCCTGGGTTCGTCGGCCGTCGCATTTCACTTTACCCGCGATCTGCTGCCACGTCGGATGGGCCACTTTGAGCTTGAGCCGGCGTGCATCGGCACGTTCTTCGTGACGCTGATCCTGTGTTTCCTGACAGTCTGCTCGCACGTCGGCGCTGATGCGCGGACGCCGAGGCCGCGGGATCGTCAGATGATGCGCGATACGGGTCTCATCCTGCTCCTGCTGCTGTGCGTGAGTGTGCTGGGGCTGCTGATCCCGGAGATTCCTGAGCAGCTACTGCGGCTGGCGCTGACGTTGCTGACGGTGGGGCTGTTCTGCCTGCAGGTGCTGTTCTGGTCGCGGGCGTGGCTGGTGCGCACGGGAAAGGTGTTTCTGCCGGCGATTGTGCTGATCATGGTGCTGATCAACCTGGTGCCGGTGTTTGCCGGGGCGCTGTTGCGTGATGCCGATGGGATGATGCTGCCGGCGGGGCGAGTGATTCTGCAGTCGTCATCGTTCGCGGCGATCGTAGTCACGTGGGGCGAGCCCCAGGTGACGCTCACCGGCGGGTCGCTGGTGGGGCAGCTTATCGTGACGGCGTTGCCGATGGGCCTTCTGCTGATGGATGCCCGCGGGAAGAAGAGCAGGGCCGTGTCGGCCGCGTAGACGAGCGGTACGTGTCGCAGGGGGTGATACGGGGGCTGTCGTCACCCGAGTTCGCCAATCGTGATCATGTGTTGGTATTGATTGCGAAAAGTCCGCCGCTCGAGGTCGCCGACGGAGTTGCAGGGGCCTATTGTAAATCGGATGGTTCTGCTTCATCGTCATCGAGTTCTCCTGTCCAGTTATACTTGATCGCATCCCATGTCTGACTACAGGTCATCCCGCCCCGGTCCCAGTTGTGCTTGGTGAAGGAGGTATCCCCACCGATATCCCGCACGATCAACCCCTCTCTCCCCATTCGGCAGTCGCTTTCGCCTCCGCCCGCTCTGGCTACTTCATCGGCAACACCGGCCGCGTGCTTGCCCGATTCCCGGCCTCGACCAGCAGCACCCGAACTGCCATCCATTGCTCCCTGGCTTCCGGAGAGTGCGCGGCAGCGATCTTCGCCAGTTGTCGTTGAATGTCCTCCTCCTTCACATGGCCGCGCCGCATGAACTCCTCCTGGACCTTGAGATATTGCGGAAAGTCATTGCAGACTTGAAGGCTGCCTTCCACTCCTTCCAGAGCGGTGTACAGTGCCTTGGTATCCCGCTGATTAACGTCCGCGCCGTGCTGCAGCAGCACCCGCACGGCCTCCACGTCGTGCTTTCCCGCCGCCATCATCAGTGGAGTGACGCCGAACTTGCCGGGCTCATTTACCGAGTCGGGATGCCTCGCGAGTTCTCGATTCAATGCCTCGATGTCCCCGGCCTGAATCGTCTGGTGAATCGCATGGTCGCGCCCCATGATGCAGCCTCCAGCGCCCATCGTCACCAAGATGGCCGTCATTCCACCCAGCAGCAGGCATCCGGCGACAACCCTCGCCTTCACACATTTTGTCTCGAAGAGCATCACCAGGCACCTCGTCTGTTCGGTCATCGCCCTGTCCCTGCGCATGATATGCGAGACCATTGGCCGGGCACAGCATTTCATGTCGGCCCAGCACTGCCTCGACTTCTGGTCATTGTCTATATATATTAATAATGATGCACGCGATGGAACTCACCACGGCGATGAAAAGGCGATTCCAGAAGCGACGGAACTGACATGATCAAGAACAGAAAGAAAGTCGACGAAAACCATTTTGAGGCGTTGGACCGTCTGGCACGCGGCCTCACGCCCGAGAAGATGCGCCCCCTGAGCCCGGCCATGCGCCACCGCTCCCCGTTGGGGCTAAGAAATCGCGTGCCCCGAAAAACGGGCACACTCGACACTTGGCGGGCCACTCTGCGGCTTGACAGCACTGCTCGCACAGGTAGTATTCCTCCTCCCGAGGGTGCATCCGATGCATGCTTCGACGTCGAGAGGTCCGGCTGCTGGCCGGAAAGGTAGGCGATATGCGGTGTTCTCTGGCTGTCAGGCAGTCGCCTGTGGCCGGGAGGCCGTTTCCCGCCCGCTTCTCTCCACGGATTGAAACCTGACCAAAGGGTATGCTTCGCGCATGTGCGGGTTAGTACCCCGTAGTGTAACGGTAGCACAAGAGATTTTGGCTCTCTTTGTCCTGGTTCGAATCCAGGCGGGGTAGTTTGAGGAAGATTCGGAATTCGGAATTTGAGATTTGAAATTTGTGATTTCAAATTGGAAATTTGAGATTCGTGATTTTAAATTGGAAATTTGAGATTCGAGATTTGAAATCTGAGAGTTGGGATATGCAACTGCCATGAGTTCCGTCACCGCCATCATCCTCGCCGCCGGCAAGAGCACGCGGCTCAAGAGCGCCAAGCCCAAGACACTGCACGAAGTGTGTGGCCGGCCGATGATGGAATATGTCCTCCAGGCCTGCTACGAGGCCGGGTGTCATAAGGTTATCGTCGTGGTCGGGCATGGCAAAGACGAGGTGATGGCCCAGTTTGAGCACGACAAGCGCATCACCTGGGTCGAGCAGACCGAGCAGCACGGAACCGGGCACGCGGCCCGGATGTGCCAAGGCGAGTTGAAGCACCACCAGGGGGATGTGTTCATCCTTTGTGGCGATGGTCCACTGATCCGCGGCGAAGTGCTGCAGGTCCTGTACCGGGCGCATCACGAGGAAAAGGCTGCGGCCACCATGGGCACTGCCATGCTGGACAACCCGTTTGGCTATGGCCGGGTTATCCGCGACCAACAAGGCGAGTTCGTCCAGATCATGGAAGAGGCTGACGCGACTCCAGAGCAGCGACTGATCAAAGAAGTCTTCCCCAGCTATTACTGCATCAAGAGCCAGGAACTCATCCACGCCCTGTCCAAGCTGACCAATAACAATAAGAAGGGCGAGTATTACCTGACCGACATCTTCGCCATCCTGAAAAAAGAGGGCAAGAAGGTGACGGCCGTGCAGGCCGTGGCGCCAGAGGATACGCTGGGCGTGAACACGCGGCAGCATCTTGCCGAGATCGACCTGATCATGCAGGACCGCATCCAGCGGCAAGTGCGGGATTCGGGCGTGACGATCGTGAGTTCGTTCAATACGTATATCGAGTCCGGCGTCACGGTCGGGCACGAGACCGTGATCGAGCCGTTCACGTTCATCGGGCGGGATTCGGCGATCGGCTCGCACTGCGTGATCGGACCGTTTGCCCGCGTCCCTCGAAACAGCGTCATTCCTGAAAATATGACTCTCATTGGCAACCCGGCGACCGCGGCCGGAGTGAAGCTCTAGAAGAAGGCGATATGTCCCAGGTAGATCCTGACAGAATCAAGCTGTTCACCGGCCGGGCGAACCCCGACCTGGCGCAGCGGATCTGCAATTACCTTCAGATTCCGATGGGCCGGGGAAAGAGCGAGCTCTTTCCCGATGGCGAGCTGATGGTGAAGATCGACGAGGATGTGCGCGGGCGCGACTGCTTCGTGGTCCAGCCCACGTGCCATCCGGTCAACGGCAACCTGATGGAACTGTTCATCTGGTGTGACTGCCTCCGCCGGGCTAGCGCCAGCCGCATCACCGCGGTGATGCCGTATTTCGGTTATGCCCGCCAGGACCGCAAGGATGAAGGCCGCACGCCGATCACGGCGCGACTGGTCGCCAACCTGCTGGAGCGTGCCGGCGCCGACCGGGTCGTCTCGATCGACCTCCATGCCGCGCAGGTACAGGGCTTCTTCGATATCCCGATGGATCACCTGCACGCCGGACCGGTGTTCCGCAACTGGTTCAAGAGCCTGAATATCTCCAACATCGTCTTTGTCTCGCCCGACGTGGGCAACGTCAAACGCGCCCAGGTCTATGCGAACATGCTTGGCGGGGAGATCTGCATCATCGACAAGCGCCGCAAGAGCGGCAGCGAGGCAATCGCCAAGCACATCATCGGCGATGTGCGGAACAAGAACGTGATCATGGTCGATGACATGATCTCCACCGCAGGCACCATGACCGACGCCCTGCGGATGCTCAAGGACAACGGCGTGAACGACGTCTATATGTCCGCGACCCACGCGGTCTTCGCGCCGCCTGCGATGGAACGGCTGGCCAACTGCCCGTTCACCAAGCTCGCTGTCACCGACACGATTCCAATCGGTAACCGCGCTGATGCGATCAAGGACCGCCTGGTGATTCTGTCGGTGGCGGAACTGGTCGGCGAAGGAATCAAGCGTATCCACCATAACGAATCAGTCAGCGCTCTCCTGAAGGACGGCTTTGTCGGCCGGGCAGTGAGCGAGTAAATCGAGTCAACACGGTACAGCAAACACGAGGAGTAACGAGCCATGGCAGTTCATGTAACAAAGATTTCGGCGACCAACCGCAGCGAACTCGGTTCCCGCGCCAACAAGCGTCTTCGCGACAGCGGTAAGCTCCCGGGCGTGATCTATGGTCACAAACAGGATGTCCTGCCCGTCAGCTTTAACCGCAAGGAACTCAGCGATCTGATCGCCAAGGGCGCTCACATCTTTGAGGTGGACCTTGGCGGCAAGAACGAGACGGCGCTGCTGAAGGAGACGCAGTATGACCATCTGGGCATCGAGCTGATGCACATCGATCTGGCCCGCGTGAGCCTGGACGAGAAGGTCAAGGTTCAGGTTCCGCTGGAACTCAAGGGCACCCCCAAGGGCGTCGCCGACGGCGGCGTGCTCCAGCAGATCGTCGTGCAGCTCGAAGTCGAGTGCCGCGTGCTGGACATCCCCGAGTTCATCCGCCACAACGTGGCCGAACTGGAACTGGACAGCGCCCTGCACCTTAAGGATATCAAGCTTCCCGAAGGCGTTCACGCCCTTCAGGATGCCGAGCTGATCATCGCCACCGTCAGGGAAGTCATCGAAGTGGCTGAGGTCGCGGCGGTCGCTGAACCTGAGCCGGTAGTGATCGGCGGCAAGAAGCCTGAGGAAGGCGAAGCGGCCGAGGGCGCAGCCAAGGGCGGCGCGGCTGCGGCCAAGACCGAGAAGAAGTAAGTTGACTCATGAAGCTGGTCGTCGGATTAGGCAACCCCGGTCGCGAGTACGTCGGCACCCGCCACAATGTGGGCTTCGAGGTGATCGACGTATTGGCGAAGAAGCTGGGATGGACCTTTTCGGCCGGCGAATACGAGAAGCAGGCCCGATCGAAGTTTGACGCTCTGGCGATGGACAGGAGTTTTACGACCGCCTCGGGCGGAAGCGAAAGGCTCCTGCTGCTCAAGCCCATGACGTTCATGAACTTGAGCGGAAAGTCGGTTCAGCAGGCACTGGCGTTTTACCAGATTGCCCCGGCCGATATGATGGTTGTTCTGGATGATCTGGCCTTGCCCTGCGGCAAGCTTCGCATCCGCTCCGGCGGCAGCGACGGCGGGCACAATGGGCTGAGGGACATCCAGCGGGCGCTGGGAACGAACCAGTACCCGCGGCTGCGGATCGGGATTGATGTCCCGCCGCCGCCGATCGCCGGGAAGGACTACGTGCTCGGGAGATTTTCCGAGCCGCAGCGAAGGCCGGTGAATGAGGCAGTGGACCGCGCCGCCGGCGCGATCATCTGCTGGATTGAAAACGGAATCGCCGCCGCGATGAATCGGTTCAACGCGGAGGCGGCTGAAACGCGGGAGTAATCTCGCAAAGTGGGTGTGGGTATGTTCCCGCACCAAAGGACCCGGGCGGTCGCCGCTGGCGACCTGAACCCATGCTTGGGAGTGATAGACAATGGCAGTACGCACCAATCAGTACGAAGCGATGTTCCTGTTCGGGCCTAGTGGCGCTGCTGAGCCGCAGGCGACCTTGGACCTGGTTCGCACGACCGTGGAAGCCCGCGGCGGGCAGATCCAGGTCCTCAAGAAGTGGGACGAGCGCAAGCTCTGCTACGAAATTGACGGGCAGAAGCGCGGCACTTACGTCCTGTGCTTCTTCAAGGGCCCCAGCACCGCGCCGGCTCAGCTCGAGCGCGACGTCCGTCTGTCGGACGCCTTTGTTCGAGTCCTGATCCTCCGCGCTGAACACCTCAGCGAGCAGGAAATGGCCGCCTGTGAACCGCAGCCGATCGCTCCTCCGCGTGAAGAGCGCATGGACTTCGGGTTCGGCGGATTTGGTGGCGGCGGCGGCGACTATCGCCCGCGCCGGCGTCGTGAGGACGAGGGTGGCGCTGCCGCCCCGGCCGCTCCGGCTGCTGCGGCCGCCCCTGAGGCTGCCAAGGAATAGTGGATCGTCCTGTTCTATCGAGGCAATTGCTGAGGTGAACCCATGGCGAGTTTCAATCAGGTCATCCTGATGGGCAATCTGACCCGCGATCCGCAACTGCGCTACCTGCCGAGCCAGATGCCTGTGGTGGATTTCGGCCTGGCGTGCAACCGTCGCTGGAAGGACGCCCAAGGCCAGGATCGCGAAGAGGTCATGTTTGTCGACTGCTCTGCCTTCGGCAAACAGGCCGAAGTGATCAACCAGTACTGTCAGAAGGGCAACCTGCTCTTCGTGCAGGGCCGGTTGAAGCTGGACACATGGGAAGACAAGCAGGGCGGCGGCAAGCGAAGCAAGCACGCCGTCGTCGTCGAGAACTTCCAGCTCATGCCGCGTCGCGATGGCGCGGGCGGGCCGGGAGCTCCCGCCGGTGGCGAGGATTCTCAGCACGCACCGGCCGCGCCGCAGCCGCAGCGTCGCCCGATGCCTGCTCGACCGGCCGCCCAGCAGCAGCAACCGCCCGCCGCTCAGCAACCGCCGTACGATGAACAGCCGCAATTTAAGGAAGACGATATTCCGTTCTAGTCACCAGTTGTCAGTCATCGGTCCTGGCGACCTGTGACTGATCGCTGATGACTGATGAGTAATGACTAGTGACTACTGAACTACTTGAGGTGACCAAATGTCCAAGACTGTAAAGCTTCTTCTGAACGAGAGCATCAAGAACGTCGGCCGCGTTGGCGACGTCGTCGACGTGTCGGCCGGCTTTGCCCGCAACCACCTGATCCCGGCCGGGCTGGCCTGCCAGCCTACGCCCGGGAACCTGAAGAAGGTTGAAGAGCGCAAGAAGGAAATCGAGCGTCTCGAGCGTGAACGCCGCGAACAGCAGGCCGCTCTGATCAAGCAGCTCGAAGGCGTCGAAGTGACGCTGGAGCGCAAGGCCAACGACCAGGGCCACCTGTATGGCGCCGTCTCGGCGACCGATGTTGCCCGCGCCCTCCAGACCCAGGGCTTCAACATCGAGGCCAACGACATCAGCCTGCCCGGCAAGGTCGACCACATCGACACCTACATGGTGACGGTCAGCCTCGCCGAGGACCTCAAGACCGAGGTCAAGGTCTGGGTCGCTCCCGATGCCGAGAGCAAGGCCACGATCGAGGCTGCCCGCAAGGCTGCCGCGACTGCCGCGGCCGCCGCGGCTCCGGCCGAAGAAGCCAAGTAAGAAACTCGATCGCGCCTGGCCAACCGGCCGGGCGAGCCCGTCTGGACGCTCGTCGCGCTGGCGCGCGAGATGTCCTGTTTGCAGCAGACCCGGACCGGCGACAGTTCTCTGTCGCCGGTCCTTTCATGATTCGCCCGTGTGCTGCGCAGTGGCGATGCCAGGGTGCACGCGGCGACGGAGAAGCCTTGTAGCGCTAGTGTACTGCGTCGAACTGATGCCCACCTAACCTCGGGGTGGCATGGCCAGATCGGTACTCCGAGATAGCCATGCTTGTGCGCTCCATTCTCATTCCGGCGTACCGGCCTGAGCATGCCACCGATGCTGATGGACTGCGGACGCAGCAAGCGGGCTTTAGATCGACAGGAAAAGGAACAACGACATGGCTGGACACAACAAGACCATCGGCGGCGGCGGTTTCCATCACGTCGCCATTCGCGTCAAGGATTTCCCCGCTTCGGTGAAGTTCTACACCGAGGTGCTGGGTTTCACGGAGAAGATCAGGTGGGGTGAGGACCAGTCGCGAGGCATCATGCTCGACACCGGCGACGGCAACTACCTTGAGCTGTTCGCCGGCGGTTCGGCCGAGCCCAAGCCCGAGGGCACCTACCTGCACATCGCCCTGCGTTCGAATGATCCGGATGCCGCTCTGGAGCGATGCCGCAAGGCCGGCTGCGAAGTGACGATGGAACCCAAGTCGCTGGACATCCCCAGCACGCCAATCCCGACGCCCATCCGCATCTGTTTCTGTAAGGGTCCAGACGGCGAGCTCATCGAGTTCTTCAAGAACGACCTGACTTGAGGACAATTCAGAAATCCGAAACCAAAAATCCGAATGAAACTCGAAGCCAGAAACCCGAATTCAGAATTCGGGCATTCGGTATTCGAATTTCATTCTGGTTTCAGCATTCAGCATTTTGCATTTTGCATTCAGCTATCTATGACCCCTTGCGAAGCTGCGCCAGGAGCGTCTCCCGCTCTTGTGCCGACAGATATTGAACCGTCAGTGTGATCTGCCCATTATCAACCTCCAGGGCCTTGAGGCGAACGGGCAGAGCCTGCTCACGCTCTCCCTGTCCCATCAGCGGTAGAAGCAGGATGTCGCTGGATGGCCGGTTGGCCAGCGCGTCGACCGCCATTCCCAGCAGCAGCACTGATACCGCCTCGGTGTTGGCCGCGCCTCCGGCATCGAGAGTGGCCGCCGCTCGGTTCGCGGTAAGCATCTCTGTCATCGTCTTGATCAGTTGGCCACGCGGCTTGGCCCAGATGGCATCTGGCACGCTCAAGAGACCTGCCGTGATGCCCGTGCCGGAGAGATGGAGCCTGGCGTCGCTGGTCATCGTCGGCCGAAAGTGCAGCCCGACGACCTTCCCATCGGCGACTGCCTTAACGCGCCCGGCGATGGTGATCTGCCCATCGGTCAGCCGCACTGCGGGACTTGCGAACAGTTCGTTGAGCGTGTGCCCATCGACCTGACGCTGACCATAGAAATCCCACCACTTGTGCAGGAATGCGTTGATCTGGTCCTGGGTGAACGCGATGGTCAACTGGTCCGACGGCGGCACCCCGCGCGCGGTCCGCCGGCTCTTGGAATATTCGTGTGTGTAAACGGTATCGCCCCACGCCTGAGCGGTGGACATTGTCGCCTGCACCTGGCGTGCATCCTCAACATCGCTTGCCTTGCCCGCTACCAGCGTCTTGTACCATGACGGCGTGGCATTGACCGCCAGCCATCCGCCCACTCCCAGTGCGATTAGCACCAGCAGCAGCCCGAGCATCGTCCAGCGCACGAAATGGTGACGCCTGGGCTTTGCGGTGGTCGCTGGTGTCGCCTGTGTCTCTTTCACGTCATTCTCCCCGCGCGGCTGTGACATCACTTGGATTATACAGCTTCACTGCGCCCGCGCCGACCGGCACTAGCGCTTACCTCGGTATATTTCCAAGTGTATGCGTGCTCTTTTCCGGCGATCAGTTCTGCTTGGTATCGTAGTAGAATCGCTTCCTGATGACCTTCCCCTCTCGCCCATGCTGCACGGCGACCTCTTGCATTTTCACCCGCTTGCCGACCGTGTTGATGAGCTCGATGCTCGACTTGACAGCCGGTCTCATCGGCGGCGAAGGAACACGCCCTGTCCCGGCCAGTAGCGGTCGAATTCCGCCGCTGGCCACGGCAGGCGGCCGCCCGAGAGCGGATCGGCGATGCTCACCGAGCCGTTGTCGTTGAACGACCAGATCGCCAGCTCGTGACGGGCATTGCGAGGTATCCACGGCTTGGGCCCGGTATCGAGGTCCATACTGATGATCCCGCCGACAAATCCCTGCCGCCGTACTTCTGCGGCCGAGCCGACGAATGGGACCGCATCATACGCAGTCCCGGCCGTCTTGATCTTCAGCCCGCGATACGCCGCCAGGCTCGATGATCCCGACTCGGCCGTGAAGCACAGCCCTGCCAGTTCCCGCTCTGTCGCTGGGATGCCCGTCTTGCCCAGCAGGGTGGTGCACGCGGCGGGCACGCAGGTCGACAGCGTTGTCTGCTGACATACGCTGCCGTTCCACGCAGCGGCTTTCATGTCCGGCCGCTTCCCGACGATCGGTGCGTAGCTTCGCTCCAGCCCAAGGAAGACCACAAACAGCAGGACCGCGAGCTTTCGCCACGTGGGCAAGCGCAGAACTGGCCAGGCCAATGCGACAACCAGTGCCGACAGCGGGATCGAGAGGTTCGTGTAGAACATGCAGTCGGCCACAGGCAGCCACCTGGCCAGACGCAGGTTATCCAGCAGATACAGCGTGTGGATCAGCAGCATGACCCCGACGAGCAGCACCAGCAGGCAGGCTTGCCACCACGTCCGCCTCCGGGCCAGGCGCAGGCCCAGCGGCACCATTGCCGCGCCAACAAGAAGCATGATGAACGTCGGTATGATCAGTTGCTGCATAGGTCAGATCCCACGCCATGAGCCGGACATGGCGTCAGATGCTAACCGCTGCCAGCGATGTGCGGAACATGTCGATGTGCAGAACCGTCGCGTATGATTCCACAATGGCCGCATCATCCAACAAGACCGTTTTGGTCACCGGTGCCGGAGGATTTGTCGGCGCCGCTGTCGTCAGTGCGCTGGTTTCCCGCGGGTACCGAGTGGTGGCGCTGGTCCGGGGCGCCACGTCACAGTTCGATCTTTCGTCGGTTGTGACAGTCCGCGGCGATCTGCTTGAGCCTGCGTCATGGCGCAGTTCCCTGGCCGGCTGCGACGCCATCATCCATCTCGTTGGCATCATCCGCGAAGATCTGGTTCGGGGCATCACCTTCGAGCGTATGCACGTCCAGGGCACGCAGGCGATCGTCGATGCGGCGCGGGATGCCAAAGTGCGCCGTTATGTGCATATGTCGGCCCTTGGCTCGCGACCGGATGCCGTGAGCCAATATCACTGCAGCAAGTTCGCCGCCGAAGAGTATGTCCGCCACAGCAGCCTGGATTGGACGATCTTCCGTCCGTCCCTCATCCACGGCGAAAAGGGCGAGTTCATGCGCCTGCTCGCGGGCTGGGCGGGCAAGCCCGGGGGCCTCATGCCCTATTTCGGCAGAGGGGTGACCGGCCTCTTCGACTGCGGCTCGCTTCAGCCGGTTTACGTCGGCGATGTGGCGCGGGCGTTTGTCGACGCCATGGGTCTGCCGGCCGTCGGCAAGACCTATGACCTTGTCGGCCCCGATGTTGTCGACTGGCCTACGCTCTATCGCGTCGTCGGGAAGGCCTTGCATCGCCGGGTGCGCCCGCTGCCCCTGCCGGCCTGGTACGGGGAGCTTCTCACGCGCCTCGTGCCAGCGCGGTGGCTTCCGTTCAACCGCGATCAGGTCCTCATGGCCCGTGAGGATAACACCGGCGATGTCATGCCTTTCGCCACCGCTTTCGGATGGGCCCCGCGCGGGCTGGCCGAAATCGTGCAGGACTACGCCCCTGGACTTCTTGCTTGAGCCACCTCAAGGCGATAGGCTAGTTGCACATAAGGTTCAATACGGTTCGGCCGGTGGGCGTCATCGGTATGGAGTTATTCGATCCGCGGGACCTTCGGCATGGACGCTGAGGCTTTTTGACTGGCGGGTGAGCCGATGGCAGGGAAGCGAGCAACGACTAAAAAATCTGATTCCTCCTCCACACGCAGATTCTGGGTGATCGCCGGTCTGGGCAGTTCCCTGACCGCCACGGCCCTGTTTCTGCGAGTGATGTCGCCGCCGCCGCTGGCTGCCCAGGGCAGTGCCAACCTCTTCGCCCAGGAACAATCCGAGGTGATGACCCGCGTCGTTGAGAGCCCGCCGGCCGGATCTGCCGGCTGGAAGTACATCTGCATCCACCACAGCAAGACGACCGAAGGCGACGTGCGCACGCTGGCCCACCCCGAAAAAGGCATGGGCGACCACTTTCTGATCGGCAATGGCGCAGGCGCTGCCGATGGTGAAGTGCAGATGAGTCCCCGCTGGCGTCAGCAGCTTCCGCCACTGCCGCCGGCCGGCGCCGGTGAGGTGGACGGCCGCTGCATCAGCATCTGCCTGGTCGGCGATTTCGCGCGCACCCGGCCCACAACCGCGCAACTCCAGCAACTGGGCCAACTTGTGGATAAGCTCCAGTCCCAGTACAGGATCCCCGGCAGCAGCGTCTATATGGGGAGTCAGTCCAACGCCGTCGCGGGCGTCGGCGTGAATTTCCCATCCAATGAACTTCGCCGCCACCTCGCCGCGAAGTAGCGGCTGTTGTGCGGCGCCGCTCTGATGCCACCCGATACCCATGCTCATGCCGGAGTACCGACCTGAGCATGCCACCCGACGACTTAGGATCGGTACATCAGCAACAGTCCGGCTCAGAGACGGCAACCTCCTCCCAACCTTCGCCAAGATGAGGAGTAAGAATAGATCATCGCGCCATTCGTGCCAGTTATTGATGCGCCGGTCTTAAGGTGCGATGGAGCACCAGCCCCTATTCATGCCGCAGGGCTTCGATCGGGTTCATCCTCGCGGCTTTCACAGCCGGATACAACCCGAAACCGATCCCGATGATCCCGCTGATGACAAACGCGCCGATCACCGACCACAGCGCAATCTGCGTGCGATACACCTCATGGCTGAACGCCCAGACGATGTAGGGCAGCAGCAGGGCGACACCGGCCCCCAGCACCGTGCCCAGCAGGCCGCCTGACAGCGAGATCAGCGTTGTCTCGGTCAGGAACTGCAGCGTGATGTCGCTCCGCTTGGCCCCAAGGGCCCTGCGGATTCCGATCTCACGCGTACGCTCGGTCACGGTCGCCAGCATGATGTTCATGATGCCGATACCGCCGACAATCAAGGCGAAACTCGCGATCCCGCCCATGATGAAGTTGAACGTGCGGTTCAGCCGTTCAGCGCTCCGCAGAATCTGGATCGGTGCCTTCACCTGGTAGTCCGGCTGCAGGTGCGCCCCGGCCACCACGTTCTCCGCCATCGACGCCAGCGTCTCAACCTGGCTCTTGTCGTCGGCCTTCAGCCAGATCTCCGACAGTTCGATTTTCTTGCGTTCGACCGAGCCTGGCAGGATGCGCGAGATGGTGTCGCCAAAGACGCTTTGTGCCAGTGAGAGCGGGAAGTAGACGTCCATGTCCAGGTCGCGCTTCATCATCGAAGCGCCCTCAGATCCCGGCCGCAGCCCCGTCGGCTCCAGCACGCCCACGATCGTCAGGATCACAGAGCTACCCCCGCTGGTGCCAACCTGGATTGTCTGCCCCAAGGGGTCGGTGAACCGGAACAGCTTGCTCGCCGCTCCAGAGCCGATCACGCACACCGCCGCCTGCTGGTCATAGTCCATCTGGGTGAAACGTCGGCCTCGGGCCAGGTCCAGGTTGATCACCTCAAAGATGTTGGGCGTGGTGCCGATGGCGTTGGCGGCCGCGCGGACCTCCCCTCGCGTCACCCTCTGCTCGAGATCCCGCAGCGGCACGATCTGCGTCAGGTGCGGCAGCGTCTTGAGTCGTTCCAGATCCGTGCGCAAGAGCCCATACGTCAGCACTCGCTGCGACTTGCCGCTGGACTCGTTGCTCTCCGGCGGCGGGGTGGAGCGCACGAGAATGTTCTGTGCCCCAAGTTGCTCCATCTGCTCCAGCGCCGCCCGCTTGGACCCTTCGCCAATGGCCACCATGCCAATGAACGCCGCAACGCCAATAATGATGCCCAGCGCCGTAAGCAGGCTGCGCAGCTTGTGCAGGTGAAGGTTCTTCAGCCCCAGATACAGTATTTCAAGTAAGAATGCATTCATCAGTTGGCCCGGGCGACATCCTATCTACTCCCCGACAGAGCACAATGTTGTCGCAAAATCCCGCATCGCTTCGTATAAAAGTTGCCCACAATCGCGCATCCGGCGATGATCCATGCACAAACCGGAAGGAACCTGCAATGATGGATGCTCATCGTATGCGTCGACATGCCATGCGTTTCGCCGCGACGGCCCTGGGGGTGGCACTGTCGCTCTTCTGCTCGGCCGCGATCGCCGCAGAAAGCGGTTGCTTCATCAAGGATGGCGACCGCGTTGGTTTCTTCGGAGACAGCATCACCGAAGCCAGCGTATACGGCCAGATAACAGAGCTTGTCTTCCGCCATTTCCACCCCGACGCCAAGGTCAGCTTCATCAACAATGGTGGCGGCGGCCGTCAGCTTGCCGGAACCGGCATCGACGTCGCCATCAAGGGTGATCCCAACGTCGTCACCATCATGATGGGCATGAATGACGCAATGAATGCCGCCTGGGTCAGGGGCATGCCCATTGAGCCCAAGGTCGCTGAATACAAGGCAAATCTCGTCAAGATGGTGCGCGGACTCAAGGAGCGAGGCAAGGAGGTCGTGATTTTCACCCCCACGCTCACCGACGAAAGCGCAGAGATGAGCTGCTTCAGGATCGAAGGCACCCGGCTTCTCCTTGAAGCGATGGGAGAGGCCTGCGAGGCCGTAGCCAAAGAAGAATCGGTTCACTGCGTTCCAGTCCAGTCTGAGTTTGAAAGTTACCAGGATTCCCTGCCTCGTTTTGCCCAGCTTCGCCCCGATGGCGTCCATCCCTGTGCCAGGGGACACTACCAGATCGCCCGCTCGCTGTGGACGCATCTGAACCTCGCCGGGTCACTCGAAGGCCCCCGCGCCATCTCGCCCGCGCAGCCGGCTCCGGATGTCACGCTCTCCCTGATCTCCAACATCATCCCGGCCGATTCGGATTCCCTTGAGTTCACCATCGCCACGCCCAAACCCGCTCCCGCCAGGCTAACCTGGAGCCTCGGCCAGGCCCGAGGCGCTGAATCATTAAACCTGACAGGTAAGGATGTCTGGACGCTCAAGCTGCCCAAGCTTTCGCTCCCTCAGGCCGATGGAAAGGCCGTCACGCTCGTGATGGATGTTGAAATCCAGGGCGCCCGGCAGCTCTTCATCGTCGATGTCTTCCGCAAGATGGTGATCCACGGCAAGGATGGAGTGGCTTCTGGAACCATCGCAGATCCCAAGGGCAATCCGCTTTGTTCCTACTCGTTCCAGAAAGAGGGCAAGGGGTTGCTCTTTAGCGCATCTGTAAAGAAGAAGGAGTTGGTTCCCAGCACGAGCGAGCAATGGCCTTGGGGCAATGGCGACGGGCTGACCCTCTATCTTGACCTGCGAAAGGCCTCCAGCCTCGGCGGACTTGGCTTCGATGGCAACGTCTACCAGGTCTGGTTCAAGCCGCAGGACAAGCCATCGTTCTCGCCTGGCTTCCATCCATGGTCCGGCAAACACATGGCGAATCTCGCCACCGTCTACGGCCAGAAGACCGCCGATGGTTACAGCGTCGCTCTGCGGCTTGCCGGCTATTCCAATCTGCACGATCCTTTGGACCTGTCGGGCAGCGATTTCTTCGGCTTCGATCTTACCCTCATCGACGCCGACGCGCCCGGCCGGCAGACCTGGATGGGCGTTCAGAAGAGCGACCGACAGGTCCACATTTATCCTGGCGCCCTGGTGCTCATCGACATTGGCGGAAAGCTCAAGAACGATTCCACCTTCACCGCCAGCGTCTTCCCGGACAATCCCTGACTCAGGCGCACCCTGACTCGGCGCAGCCATTCCAACCCGCATCGCGTTGCCGGCATCAATCCCGCCGCGGCGCTGTGAGGTCCTTCACCGCCGGTTTCCGAAGGACCGTGGGTGAGGCAGGTCCTTCCTTGATCGCCAGCGTCTTGTCCAGCCACCGCCAGGCCTGGCGGTCGAACTCGGCCGACCAGTCGTGGGCCATCCCGGGGAGGATGACCAGATGCTTGTCAGTGCTTCCCAGCCGCCGCCACAGGGCGTGGCTGCCGGTGGCGGTCGAGATCGGGTCGATCAGGCCCATGTTCATGAACACCGGACATTTCACATCTGGCGCGAAGTTCATGATGTCGTAATAGGCCATGCACCGCGTCTCGGCGTCATCGAGCACCGGTGGCCAGTCGCTCTGGTCCATCCCGTCCACCGCCGGCTTGTGCGGCATCGCGCGCGTGCCGTTGCAGTCTTCCATCCATCGCACGTAGGGATAGTTCGCGAAGTGCGGGATCGCCGGCACGATCGCCTTGACCCGTGGGTCCAGCGCCGCCACCACGACCGCCAGCCGGCCGCCCTGGCTCCCGCCCACCACCGCAAGGCGCGAGGCGTCTGCGTCCGGCCGCGAAAGCAGGTAATTGATCGCCTGCAGGCAGTGCAGATGAACCTTGTAGTAATAGTTGCGTTCTGGCGGATCGTATACCTGGCCTTCAAAGTAGCCCGGCACCGCTGGGTACTTCGCCAAGTCTACCTCCTGCCCGTGGATCTGGATGTCCATCGCCAGGTAACCATGGCGGGCGTGCTCCAGCGGGATCGTCCGCGCGGCGATCCCCCCGCCGGGCAGTACGAGCATCACCGGGAACGGCCCGTCCCCTTTGGGCTTGGCCAGCCAGCCATGGATGCGCATCCCCCCAACGCTGGCGAAATCGACCTTGAACGCCTCGACTTCCTCAGTGCGATGCCCGGCCGGGTCATAGTCCGCCGGAAGCGCCGCGTGCGCCAGGTTGTACGCGCCAATCTCCCTGGCATCAAAAGCCTGGGCCGGACCGCTGCTGGCATCCAGTTTCACCCCTGCCAACTCTGCTTTGGCCTTGTCCCAGAAGCTTGTAAAATCGGCCGGACGGCTCTGGGGGATGACGATCTTGTCCGCCTGCCAGCCGAAGGTGCAGATACTCTCGATTGTCTTGCCCTCGCCCACGTCGAGACTGGCATGGATGTCATAGAACCCCGGTGCCAGATGCGCTGTGTCCACGCGGATGACGTACAGATTGGCCGGCCGCGCTTGGGCCTGGCCCGTCAGGAACGACTTGGCGAAGCAGTTGCGGCTCAGCCCCCACTTCAGCCCTGCCGAACGCACGCCGGCCCGGCAGATGATCTCGATCTTCTGCTCCTGGTCGAACATCAGATCGTCCGACTGCCTGGAGTAGAAACACAACTCCGCCTTCAGCGGCCCGGACGAGCCCGACGCCCAGGGGACAGGAACATTGGATTCCATAGCAAAAAGTCCTGCGGCGCCGCCCAGCGCCGAATAAAGAAAGAGACACGTCGCCGCCCACAACACTGGTCGTCTGCCCATGGGGAATCAGGGTACTGTTTGCCCGGCGGGGCGTAAAGCGACGACCAGGAAAGAACGTGTGTGCAGATGGCCGGGGAATCCGGCATCGCCCGCGGGCCGCACCGGGCCAAGAGTGTTTCAATCCGCCGCAGCCCCCGGCCCAACTCGCGCCCCGCCCGCCGCCACTGAGCCCCCGCAACCGGCAGACTTACGTGCGATCGGATGGGCAATAAGCGCACGTTTAACAGGGGTGGGGGGAGGGGGTCGGGAGGGCAGTGCTGATAAGGACTTACGTGCGGTTCGGGGGGCCAGACGCGCGAGTTTCGTGTCGCCGAGTCGAATTGACGTAACTCGAGTTCGGGCGGGACGGGTGGGGAAGAGCGTAAAACGTGGAACGTAGAACGTAGAACGTAGAACGTAACGAACCCCAGAGCATCATCGCACCTGTTAGGTATTTACCTCGGAGGGCAGTGTCGGACCTGGCTGATGCGATTGTCGGCGGTTAATGGACGGATATTCACTTGTCAAAGAGCACCACGGTCGGCGCGCAGGCTGGGCGTCACGGCCAATGGTTGTAAGTATAAGATAGGGAGATGGCCGGGTCAAGGCCAATCTGAGATATGTGCCGTCTTTCGGGCCGACGCCCCGCCCCGGCGAATTGGATCGGGTGGATGCGGTAACGAGCAAGAAGGAGGCGGCCGCGCTGGCACCTGACCCTTTCCCGCGGCCCGCGGCGCTCCCAGCCTCCGTCGCTGTTTGACGCCTTTTTGAGAATCCTCAGCCGTCCATCTTTGACCCCACCCCCTCCGGCGATACCATGCTCTGCGATGACTTCGCCTGAAAGCCAACTTGAAGAAGAGTTTATCGACAAGCTTCGTGACCTGAAATACGAATACCGCCAGAACATCCGCGACCGCGCCGCGCTGGAGAAGAATTTCCGCGATAAGTTCGAGGCGCTCAACCACGTCAAACTGACCGACACCGAGTTTTCGCGCCTCCTCGACGAAATCGTCACCCCCGACGTCTACGCGGCCTCCAAAACGCTCCGCACCATCAACAGCTTCACTCGCGACGACGGCACGCCCCTGAACTAAACGCTGGTGAACATTAAAGATTGGTGCAAGAACACGTTCGAGGTCGTCAGCCAGCTCCGCATCAACACCGACAACAGCCACCACCGCTACGACGTCCTGCTGCTCATCAACGGCGTGCCGGTCACGCAGATCGAACTCAAAACCCTCGGCATCAACCCCCGCCGCGCGATGGAGCAGATCGTCGAGTACAAAAACGACCCCGGCAACGGCTATACCCGCACGCTCCTTTGCTTCGTCAATGTGCTCAAGAAATCCATTATCTGCCGAGGACGCCGTTCCGAAGTTCGGCAACAAAGTCGTGCTGGAATCATGAACTGATAGCCACGGAATTCGCCATGCCCTACAACCCAACACTCGCTCTCGAACTGCTACGCCTCGGAACACAGAATTCCAAAGCAGCATTCCGCGATGGGCAGGAAGATGCGATTCAGCATGTGGTCGATGGGCGAGGGCGGCTGCTGGTGGTTCAGAAGACAGGGTGGGGCAAGAGTTCCGTGTATTTTATTGCGGTCAAGCTGCTACGGAACGAGGGCATGGGGCCGGCCATCCTGATTTCACCGTTGCTGGCGCTGATGCGTAATCAGATCGCGGCGGCGGAGCGCATGGGTGTGCACGCCGTTACGATCAATTCTGAAAATCAAGATGAGTGGCACGAGGTGGAAGCGGCACTGGCGCGGAACGAGGTGGATATTTTGCTGATCTCGCCGGAGCGGCTAGCGAATGAACACTTTCGTGCGGATGTGCTGGTTCCCATCGCCGGGCGTATCTCGCTGCTCGTCGTGGATGAGGCGCACTGCATTTCTGACTGGGGACATGACTTCCGCCCGCATTACCGATTCATCGAACGTATTGTGCGTACGCTGCCGCCGAACCTGCGGGTGCTGGCGACGACGGCGACGGCCAACAATCGGGTGCTGGCTGATCTGGAAAACGTCCTCGGACCAAATCTCGCGGTGTCGCGCGGTGAACTGAGCCGGCCGACGCTAATGCTTCAAACGATGCGGATGCCGAGCCAAGCTGAGCGGATGGGTTGGCTGGCGACACGTCTGCCGACCATCATCGGCAGCGGCATCATTTACACGCTAACAGTGAGGGACGCCGTGCAGCTTGCCGGATGGCTGCAATCGAGGGGCATTGCTGCGGAATCCTACAGCGGCGAAACCGGCGAGCGGCGGGTGGGGCTAGAGCAGGCACTCCTGCAAAACCGCGTGAAGGTGTTGGTGGCGACGACGGCGCTTGGCATGGGCTTTGACAAACCGGATCTGGCGTTTGTGATCCACTACCAGACCCCCGGATCAGTGGTGGCCTACTATCAGCAGGTGGGCCGCGCAGGTCGTAATCTTCCTGCCGCCATTCCCGGAGCGTATGGAGTATTGCTGAGTGGTCAGGAGGAAACAGACATCAACGACTACTTCATCGGCAGTGCATTCCCCTCGCGGGAAGAAGTAGCCAGAGTTCTGACAGCTCTGCAAGGGGCAGCAGCCGGGCTTTCCATCAACGAGTTGATGACGCGAGTGAACGTGAGCCGGGGGCGGATCGACAAGACTCTGCAACTGATGTCACTTGAGTCGCCTGCGCCAATAGTGAAGCAGGGCAGCAAGTGGATGATCACAGCGGCAAACCTGACGGAGAGCTTTTGGGAGCGGGCCGAGCGCCTCACCGCGCTGCGCCGCAACGAGCAGAAGCAAATGCAGGAGTATGTGACGCTTACTAATAGGCACATGGAATTTTTGATCCACGCCCTCGACGGCAACGCAGGCAATCACACACCGCCGTCCATCCCGCCATTATCAGCTTTAGCGGATGCGGTGCTGATTCAGGAAGCAGTGGCTTTTCTTCGTCGGACGAGTCTGGATCTCGAACCGCGAATGCAATGGCCCACTGGTGGATTGCCACAAATGGCAGTGACGGGACGCATTGCTGCGGAGCAACAAGCCCGTCCCGGCAAGGTGCTCTGCGTTTGGGGTGACGCGGGCTGGGGCTCACTGGTGAGGCAGGGTAAGTCGCGCGACCAAAGTTTTGCAGATCAGTTGGTCGAGGCGTGCGCTGCGATGGTCCGGTCTTGGGCACCCCAACCGGCTCCGGTGTGGGTGACCTGCGTTCCCTCGCGACGACATCCGAATCTGGTGCCGGCATTTGCCCGTCGCCTGGCAGTCGCACTGAATTTGCCGTTTCATTCCGTTATGGTAAAGACGGATGATCGGCCAGCTCAGAAGCAAATGGCGAACAGCAGCCAGCAAGCGAGGAATGTGGATGGCTCGCTGCGAATCAACGCGACGGTCCCGACAGGTCCCGTGCTGCTGGTCGATGATATGGTAGATTCAAGGTGGACTCTGACAGTCGCTGCGTACCTTTTAACTTCCAACGGCAGCGGTCCGGTGTATCCTCTGGCACTGGCATCAACTGCGAACTCTGACGAATGATCGAAACTCTGACACCAAACACGCAGGCCATCCTGCTGCTGACTGCTCCGCTGATTGCCGGACGCGGTGAAAGCTCGCGCGATCTGCTCAGCTTGGGAGAGTACAACCGGCTTGCCCTTATTTTGCGGCAAGAACAAAAGCAGCCTGCGGACTTGCTTGCGCCCAATGCGAATGAGTTGATTGAACTTAGCTCGCAGCCATTTGGCCGGGCTCGAATGGATGCGCTGCTGCGGCGCGGGTTCTTGCTCAGTCAAGCGGTTGAGCGGTGGAACGCTCGCGCAATCTGGGTGATCAGCCGAGCGGATTCCCGTTACCCAAAGCGTTTGAAAGCACGGCTCAAAGAGGATGCGCCTCCGCTGCTCTACGGGTGCGGCGATATCGCTTTGCTCGAAAAGGGCGGATTGGCGGTGGTCGGCTCTCGCGATGTGAATGAAGAACTCGTCAGTTTCACCGAAAGGGTTGGGCGGTTGAGCGCCGAGGCCCACCGCAACATCGTGTCAGGTGGGGCTAAGGGAATTGATCGGGCGGCGATGCAGGGTGCTCTTGTGGCGGGCGGCGATGTGGCGGGAGTGATGGCTGACAGCTTGGAACGGGCTGCATTGGCTCGCGACAATCGGGAACCACTTATGGATGGCCGGCTGGTTCTCATCTCTCCCTATGATCCAGCAGCGGGCTTTAACGTGGGGCACGCCATGCAACGCAATAAACTCATCTATGCCCTCGCTGACGCGGCTTTGGTGGTCACTTCGGATTTCGAGAAAGGGGGGACATGGGCTGGAGCCATTGAGCAACTCAAACGTCTGCACTTCGTGCCGGTCTTTGTCCGCAACGGAGCAAACGCAGGCAAGGGCAATTCGGCCTTGCTGAGTCGCGGAGGCAAACCATGGCCGAACCCCCAAAGCGGCAATGAACTGGGTATGGCACTCGCCGATGTATCTGAGTGTTTCGCTGCGGAGGCAAGACAAGATACCCTGCCCCTTTTCTCGCGAGAGAAACAAGACATTTCCGCTGCCGCCTGTGCTCAAAAGCCCACTGAAGCAGTTACTGAGACAGTCGAGACTACAATTGCCGAAGCAATCCCATCGCCCGCATCTGAGCTGTTGAAGATGGTGCGCGAAATTCTGCGACACGAACTGGCTGAATGCCATACTGACGAAGAAGTTGCGACTCTGCTAGCAGTCACGAAACCACAAGCAAAGGCGTGGCTGGCTCGCTTGGTAGAAGAAGCGGTGCTGGAGAAAGTCACCAACCCAAAACCGGTGCGCTACCGCACGGCCAACCGAGGTGAACGGCTGCTCTGATCGGCACAAGGCTTGGCGCTCTTCTCGACCGACACCGACGCGCTGAGAGATACGCACGAGTACCTGATCGGGCAATTCGAGGTGGGCAGCGCGACAAAGGTAGGCGAGTTTTATACGCCGCAGCGGATCTCCAACATCTTGTCAAAAACCGTGACCCTCGACAGTCAGGAGCCGAGCACCGGGCCGCGCGCCAAGCTCGAAAGCGTGATGGATTTCGCCTGCGGGTCTGGTTCGTTGCTCCTGAACATTCGCAAGCGGATCACCGACAACGGCGGGCGGATCGGCAAGATCTTCGGGCAGGAGAAGAACATCACCACCTACAACCTGTCGCGGATGAACATGCTGCTGCACGGGGTGAAGGACAGCGAGTTCGAGACCTACCACCTCGACACGCTGACCAACGACTGGGACATGCTGTGGGAGATGAACCCCGCGAAAATGCCCAAGATTCCCCCAAATCCGAAATCCGCAATCCGCAATCCGCGATTCCCGCAATCCGCAATCCGCAATCCGAAATCCGCAATTCTCCTTGCAGGGCTCATCCCGCTGCCCCGGCCGGTGGCGCTGGCGGGCGCTTCGGCGGCTCGGGCGGAAGATAACGTCGTGAATAGGCCCGCTCGATATTGGCGTCGCCGGACTTGCTGAACTGGAGGATCTTTCTCGCACCGCCCAGGCGAACGTAGTCGATCTGGACAAAGTCAAACGTCAGGTCGCGGGCGTGCAGCGGAAGAGTCACCGTTTGAGGGTAGTCCGTCAGTCGCGGGCTTGCCCGGCCATCGTCTTCGGCGGACGCTTTGCGGGCCTGACAATGCGCCGGCCGCTGGCTTGCTGCCGACGGCGCAGGCGTTTGACCAGCTTTTGGAGGTCGTTGTCGCACTCGGCCATGATTTCCCGGCGCGCCTGATGCACTTCTTCAACAATCGGGTCCTTGATCATGGCTCAACTCCCATCAGTTCTTCTGGGCTGCAAAGCCTGGGACAGTCATACCCAAGCCTCTGGCACGTAGATTCTATCACATCCAGACGCTCGGCGTTGTTGATGTGCGCGCAATTCCAGGTCACGAGGTAATCCATTTGCGCCACGGCTGAGACGGCAACGTGCAGGGCATCCGCCCGGGCATTCTCTGGCATGGCGCCGGCGAGCATCAGCGCGCCGGCCAGTTCGCCCGCCTCAGCACTGATATCCAGCATCGGCATTCCCTTTAGCAGTGTCGTGCGCCGGGCTGCGGCGTCTTGATCGCCGCGCATGGCTTCATCCCAGACCAACTGCGATACATGCAGCAGATACCATGGACGACGGTGGTCCCACCACTCGCGGGTGATCTGCTGATGGGCGGCCACCACCAAGTCGCGGCTGGAGCGACCCGCGACGTAGCTGATGATGGTGGTCTCCAGATAGACGGTCGGTTTCATGTCCGTGATTCTACCAGTTTGGGCGCTGGTGGGCGCTTCGGCGGCTCGGGCGGAAGATAACGTCGTGAATAGGCCCGCTCGATATTGGCGTCGCCGGATTTGCTGAACTGGAGGATCTTCCTCGCACCGCCCAGGCGAACGTAGTCGATCTGGACGAAGTCAAACGTCATGTCGCGGGCGTGCAGGCGCAGGATGCGAAGGATGCGGTTGGTCTTGGAGAGATTGGACTGGAGGATCGCCTCCAGGAACAGAACTCTCCCCTGCCGCCACTGCTGGACCTGGCCGGGCGTCAGCATCCCCAGGGTCACCAGAACATTGATCGGGGTGATCTCGCCCTTGGTCTGCTGCAGGTGCCGCACCGCGTTGACGACTCGTCGGTAGAGCGGATCGGCCTGGTAATTGTCGGGGGTGACCATCTTCATTGCGTGTGGGCACGTTACCGTCCATCGCTGCGTTGTGCCAGTTTCCGTGTTCTTTCGTATTTCGTGCTTCGTATTTCGTGCTTGCCCGAACCTTCGGGTACGCCCGGCAGGTTTTGCTGTGTTTTCGGCTCTTGCCACGTCTCTGCCGCTTACATATACTGCCTCTCCTCAAATCTCCGGGATGTCCGGGATTGTTGACTTAATAAGGAAGAGTATGCCGACGATCAACCAGTTGATTAAGAAGCCGCGGCGAGCCTTGGCTCGTATCAACAAGGCGAAGGACCTTCAAGCCTCGCCTCAGAAGCGTGGCGTGTGTCTCCAGGTTAAGACCATGACCCCCAAGAAGCCCAACTCGGCTTTGCGGAAAATCTGCCGCGTGCGTTTGAGCAACGGCAAGGAAGTCACGGCATATATCCCCGGCGAAGAGCACAACCTTCAGGAACACAGCATTGTGCTGGTCCGCGGCGGTCGCGTTCGCGATCTGCCCGGTGTGCGCTATCACGTTGTTCGCGGCACGCTGGACGCCCTCGGTGTTGAGGGTCGTAAGCAAGGCCGCAGCAAGTACGGCGCGAAAAAGGGTAAGTAATACAGGGCGTCACGAGTGCCTCCGCCCCGAGTAAGGCCTAACCCCTGGGTCTGAAAAGGAGAACGCACCGCCAGAGCGGGTTAATCCTGCGGCGACGTTCCATCGGCGACGGTGAGGCCAAAAAGAAAGAACAGCCAATGGCGTTCAAGAAGTTCACGGCGAGCGAAAGCATTCTCAAGCCGGATTCTCGTTTCAACAGCAAACTGGTCAGCAAGTTCATCAACTGCCTGATGTGGGGCGGCAAGAAGTCGGTCGCCCAGGGCATCTTCTATGATGCGATGGACATCGCCACCAAGAAGATGAAGGACGTTCCCTCGCTCGAGCTGTTCGAGAAGGCGATCGAGAACGTCAAGCCGTTCGTCGAAGTGCGCTCCAAGCGCGTCGGCGGAGCCAACTACCAGGTCCCCATGCAGGTCAACAAGAAGCGTCAGACCTCGCTGGCCTTCCGGTGGATCATCGGTGCCTGCCGCGAAGCCGGCGGCCGACCCATGGCCGACCGCCTCGCGGACGAGCTCATGGCTGCCTATAAGAAGGAAGGCAAGGCGATTGCCACTCGCGAAAACACCCACCGCATGGCCGACGCCAACAAGGCGTTCGCCCACTTCGCGTGGTAAGTTTGCAGGTCAGGCTCCAGCTTGTCCTTATTCAAAAACTCCCCGGCCGGATCCTCACCAGGGTCCGGCCGGTTCCGTCTTCAGTTCCACCTGTCCCATCGCCAGCGGCGCAAACGTCGCTGGCGAAGCGATCCACGGAAACATCAGGCGTTGGCATTTTTCGTTGCCGCCGCAATGCCCCGGAGCATTCCCGCGAACACGAAGTGATGCAGCGGCCACAAGGCATACCAGTATGCCAGTCCCGCCATCCCGGCCGGATCGAAAATCGCCGTCTGGCAGACCATCGACCCGCCGGGGCAAGGCGTCACCTCGAACTGCAGCCAGGCGCGGCCGGGCACTCGCATCTCGGCTCTGAGGCGCAAGAGCCCCGGCTCGACCTGTTCCACCCGCCAGAAGTCCACCGCATCTCCTGGGATCAGGTGCTCTGGATCCCGCCGGCCACGTCGCATCCCCACGCCTCCGCAGAGCCGATCAATCCAGCCGCGGATGCGCCACAACCCCTGGCCGTAGTACCAGCCCGTCCGTCCCCCGATCCGCGTAATGGGCTCAAACGCCTGCTCTGGCGAGGCGGGCACCATCATCTTCCGGCAGTCCACCAGCCGCCCGCCGAATCTCACGCCGCCCCAGTGCGGCCGCTGCGCCACGGACGATGTCGCATCGGACCACCTTGTCTGCGCGAACTGCTGATCTTCATTGGCCAGTGCCCGCCGTATCGCCTCCACATACCCGCGAGGGCGAACCGCAAAATCGGTCAGTGCGGATGTGTCATTCACCACCGTCTCGTGCCGGATGCTGTCGATCAGCTTCCTCCCAATCCGCGCCTGCATCGGCGCCACCAGCCCCAGCCACAAACCCGAAAGATACGGCGTCAGCACCGGGACGCGGACGAACAGACGCCTCAATCCCTGTTGCCGCGCGAGCTCATGCATCAGGTCCAGGTATGATGCCCGGTCCGGCCCGCCGATCTCATAGATCCGGCTCACCGGCAGTTCTACGTCCAGTGCCGCCACGAGATAGTCCACCACATCCTCGATGGCGATCGGTTGCGCGAGATTCCGCACCCATCGAGGCGTGACCATGACCGGCAGTTTCTGCACCAGCGACCGGATCATCTCAAAGCTCAGGCTTCCCGACCCGAGGATGATCGACGCGCGAAACTCCAAAGTCGGCACACTTGACTCGCGCAGGATTCGCCCCACCTCCTGCCGGCTGGCCAGATGAGCCGACAATCGCGTCGCCTCTCCCAGCCCGCCAAGGTAGACGATGCGTTTCACCCCTGCTTCAGCGGCCGCCGATGCGAAATTCGCGGCCCCCAACCGATCCTGTTCCGCAAACCCTGCCCCCTGGCCCATCGAATGCACCAGGTAATACGCCACGTCCACCCCGCGCATTGCCTCCAGCACCGATGCCCGGTCCAGCACATCCCCCGCGTACACCCGCGCTACCTTGCCTACGCGGTGAGCGACAAACTCCACGTTGCGCGCCAGGCAGCACAGGCGAACACCGCGACTCTCCATCGCCTGCGCCAGCCGCCCGCCCACATAGCCCGAAGCCCCAGTCAGCAGAACGGTTGGCTGTGTGTCGTGTGCGGTCATGTCGCTCCTGGAGAATGCTAGCCGCGACCCAGACACGCCGCGCCGACCGGCGTCGTCTTTTGAACGTGCTTTGCCCGTCACGGTGACAGGCCGCAGACCCTATGCCCGGCTACCGCCCCGGCCGGGGCTGCGGAAACTCAGCACGCCAAACACCCCCAGGATCAGCATCAGCGTGATCTCGCTGGGTTCGGGAACCACCGCGTAGATCGCGAGGCTGCTGCCGACATCCCGGCCGATCCCACCAGCGCCGGAATTATCCGATGGCGCGTTCACCACAGATCGGACCAGCGTGCTCGGGTTCTGCATCGCCAGCGTCGTCGATCCGCCACCATCCAGATTCAGCGCGTTATATACGCCGTAATCGCTCATCAGAATGTCGGCCACCTCACCGATCTTCATCCCGGTTGAGCCGCTGTTGTTGATCTCATCCACCGTGAACAGCACCAGCGTCTTTTTGTCCGCCGTCAGGCCGATCGCCGTGCGCGAACGAACGCGGTTGTACCACGAGTCGGCATCCGAATAACCCGCTCCTGTATTCAGTCCGCCGTTGGCGGTGCCGGTATACGTGGGGATCGTCTTGGCCCCGTTGGTGATGATCTGTGCGCTGCCGGCCACCGCATTGTAGATAGTCGCGGATTCCAGGATGTGCATGTTGTCCGCATACGCCGGATCGCGATGCACGATCCCTGCGTTGTTGCTGGCATCTATGTTCAGTGCCGCGGCGAATGGCATGATCGCGTAGCTCTGGTCGGTCAGCCCGGCCGCAACCGGCTGCGGCTCAAACGGCGAGATGATAGTGCCCTTGGACGCCGCCAGCCCCACGATCTGCACCTGCCCCGCCGGCGCGCCGGTGGGCGCCACGTAAAAGTGGCTGTTGATCGCCACCTGCGCCTGCTTCTGATTAATGAAATTCAGCGTCGTCTGGCGCGTGGTATCGTACGTGCCGCTCTTCCCGGTCAGTTCAAAACTGATCCCCGGTGCGGTCAGGTCTACCAGCACGATGTGCATGTTCTCCGCCCGGGGCGACGTCTCGGTGCGGGTGATGCTGGTGATCCCCTGATAAGGATGGGTTACGGTGGTGGCGCCCTGAACCTGCCCACACCAGATCACGCCCACAACAGCAGCAAGAACAATCCGTGATTGCAGCAGACTCCGCATAGCTCTCACCTCTGCCCAGCAGGGCCGTCAAGACCGCGATATGCTTTAACGATAATGCCATCACTAAGATAACGAGCTCCACTCCGGTTGCAAGAAATAACTGCCAGGTTTACCGTTTCTATGCGGCATGCGGGCTCATCCGTCCCTTCTGTGTCCGGCCGGCGCTGGGGTTCCCCTTCGTTGCAGGCATTTGTCCCATTTCGTCTTATGTCGAGAAGATTCTTACCACGACGGGACGACGCAACGACGGTAACGACGAATGCTGGGGACTCGTCGTCGCGTCGTTGCGTCGTGGTAAGATTCGATGCTGGTTGCGGCTCTGCCGTGTCGGGCGTTATCATCACTCCTTCCGGCCTTCGGTTGGCCGACTGAATCAGCGTTTACACAGACCGCCTCCATTATGACTGACTCCGACAAGCATTCGCTTCGTTCTCACGCCGCCTGGCGCGGCAAGTATCGCACCCGCAGCCACGATGCCGCCCACGCCGATGGCCCCGAGGTCGCCCAGTTCCCCGGCACCGACAACGCTCGAATCTCGCGAGAGCCCGCCACGGTCGTCGATACGCAAGCTGCCCTGGACCAACTGCTGGGGCATCTTCGCCAGGTTGGCTCCTTCGCCTATGACAGCGAATTCATCGGCGAGATGAGCTATCTGCCCAAACTCTGTCTCGTGCAGGTTGGCACCGAAGATGGCGTCTGGCTGATCGACCCCCTCGCGGAAATGAACCTCCAGGGGTTCTGGGAATTGCTCACCGACCCCTCCGTCCGAAAGATCGTCCACGCCGGCCAGCAGGATGTCGAGCCGGTCATCCGCATCCTCGGCCGCCCGGCCGAAAATGTCGTCGATACCCAGATTGCCGGCGGGTTGATCGGACTGGCCTATCCCACCAGTCTCCAGCGACTGGTCGAGGAACTGCTGGGCATCCACCTCAGCAAAGGCCTGACCTTCACCGACTGGACCCAGCGCCCCTTGAGCGCCCAGCAGCTTCGCTATGCCGCGGATGATGTCCGTTATCTTCCCGCGATGTGGCACGAGATCGAGGCCCGTTTTCCCTCCCCGCACACGTCCGCCTGGCTCAAAGAGCAGTGCCAGACGATGTGCAGCTTCACACCCTACCAGTTCACCCCCGAGACGGCCTGCGTCCGCATCAAGGGCGCCAGTTCGCTCAACCCCACGCAGCTCGGCATGCTGCGCGAGCTGGCCATCTGGCGCGACACCGCCGCCCGCGAGGCCGACCTGCCCCCGCGGGCCTATCTGAAGGATGAAGTCCTCATTGACCTCTGCCGCAATCCGGTCAAGACCCACGAGCGCCTCGCCGCCTCGCGCGGACTGCCTCGCCCCGTCATGACCCACCACGCCGACACCATCCTCCGAGCCCTCGCCGACGGCGCCGCCCACCCGATGCCCGACATCCCCGGCCTGCGCAAGATCGAGCAGTCCTCCGCCGAGGAGTTCACCGCCGACTCCGTGCATGCGGTGCTCCAGGCGATCGCCCATGCCCAGGGAATCGACGCAGCCCTGGTGGCTTCAAAGGCCGAACTCACCGCCATGCTCGCCGACCTGGAGAACCCCCAAAGACTCGCCTCGCATCCGCTCATGCAAGGCTGGCGCAAAGCAGCGGTGGGGGACCAGCTCCTCGCTGTTCTCCGCGACAAACGACCCCTTCAACTCTCATGGAGTGATGGCCGCCTGCGCGGTGCCTAACACCGATCTGTGGCAGGCATCCAGGATCTGCCGGTCGTTCCTCAGCAGCATCGACGCGCCCCGGCTCGTGGTCGGCCACGGCATCAGCGGACTGGCCACAGCAAGGGGTCGGTTCGAGAACACTCCGGTGCTCTGCGGGCCTGCCGTCACCGGCAAGCGGCGGGGGGGATGCACCCTTGCCACCGACGCCCGCAGCGGATTCTCTTGAGCCCTCGCGATGAGCACTGTCGCGGCCGCCGCAGGCGGAGCCACGAGCATGGGACTGCCCGGATCAGGAGCCGGCACGGAGACCTCTGCGGCAGCAGGCGACGGGGAACTGGCGGCCGTGGTGGCAGACTCGGAATCGACAGGATCGGCGGTCGCAACCGCAAGGGACGAGGAACTGGCGGATGCGATCGCGGACTCCGAGTCAACGGAAACGGCAGTCGCGGCCGCCATCAAGGGGGCGGGGATCGGCGTCTGCCATAGCCCGGCCAGGATCGTCAGATCCGTCAGATCGACCAATCCATCGCCGCTGAAATCGCCGTCCGCGAAACTCTTGCCGGTGCCCTGCCAGTTGCCAGCCAGGGTGGTCAGGTCGGTCAAGTCCACTTGGCCATCCAGATTGGCATCCCCCATACGCAACGTGCCATGCACGGCGGTCGCGAACGGGCTGTTGCCGCCCGACCCCATCGCGGCGACACGAAAGTAATAGGTGTTATTCAGGCTCAAGCCCGTGGCGGCATAGCTGGCGGCACCGGCCGGCGCGGTGTCGCTGACCAGGTTCTTCGTGAAGCCGCTGTCAGTGGCGCGCTCAACCTTGAAACCTGTCTCGCCCGACGACTGGCCAATCCAGGCGAGATCGACTCGGGTGCTGCTCTTCGCGGTTGCAGCAAGCGCGGTCGGGGCAGCAACGGTCGGCGTCCACTGATACATCAGAATCTTGGCATTGTAATCCTCTTCCACCAACACAACGTATTGGCCGTTGGTTCGTCTGTAGGCACGCACGCCATAGGGTATGTCGACCCATCCAAGGTTACCGAAGGTGCCCGAACCATTGAAGGTCCCCACTTCGCTGCCCGAGTTCAGGTTATAGACATGGACGTTCGAACCCTTGCACTCTGCGACAAAGGCATAGTCGCCGGTGATCGACATGCATTTCATATAGACGCTGTTGCTGTTATACGGCAAGGAAATCCGGACGGCGGGCGTACGGTTGCCGGTGCTCCAGTTATTGATCTTGAGGATCTCAGTACCCACGACTCCCCAATTGCCATCGGCGGGCTGCGGGGTGGTGGTCGTGAAGGCGCCCAGATACATGGTGTCATTGGTCGGGACGTATTCGAGTCGGTTGAGCTTCGTGACCAGAGAAGGGGCGCTGCTGGCGATGACATGCGCGAAGTCGTACTTCGGCGAGCCGTTGGCATCCAGTCCCCCAAAGGCGTACTCGCGGATGGCGCCGCCCTCACTGCCGGTCCATATATTGCCTTGGATGTCCACACTCCATGCCCAGCCGGTGCTAAGGTCGCCGCGGCCTGCGGGCTGGGCGAACTCGCCGGGATCGAACGCGCCATTGCCGTTGAGGTCGCGCCAGATCCACCCGCCGCTGGCTGGCTGATTAGCCGGCCACGTCCCGGCGATACGCCCGCCGGAGATCATGCCACAAGGAATGGCGATCTGGCCGTCAGTGGCAGTATTGAAGCGGTAAATCGTCACCGGACCCGCCATCATCCCGGTACTGGCAAAGAGGAACCGCTGGCCGCTGAGGTCGCGTACCCACGGCGAGGTGGCGGGGTACGCATTATTGCGCGGATCCTGGGGATATTTGAACGGGTTGAGAGTAAAGCCCTTGTATGTCCATTGCTGGCCGGCCGGCTGGCTGTAATCCATCACATAGTGCTCTTCGCCGGTGTAGATATCTGTTTCCGATGCGGGAGAGATATCGGCGCTGTCTACGAAGGTCAGCCCGTACTTCACCCATTGTCGAACCCCGGCGGCGTTGTATTTCTCCAGCACGGTCCCGCCCGTCACGGACGCACCGTCGCACGAGACATAGATGTTCCCGCTGTTGTCGACGCCTACGCCCGTGGGATGATTGAACCGGAGCGGGCCGACGGTGCCAATCACGGCCCCCGAACCGGCGAAGATGCCGCCGGTCGTGCCAAAAGTGCCGCTGAATACGGGCGCCGTGGTGATGCTGGCGTAGATCAGCACATTCTGATCGACATTATTATTGGTGACGTAGATCCTGTTGTTGGCGGGGTCGATACCAAAACCCGTGGGCGTGCAACTGGTCAGCGAAATCCTCTGGGGCTGAAGGTTTCCCGCGGTGGAATAGCGAACCAACGCCTTGCTCGTCGGCTGGAGCATCCACAGGTAACCGGCCGAATCGAACGCCAGCGTTCCCGGATTAGTGATCGGCCATTGGCGGACGGGTGTCCGGGACATCGTGGTGGCATTGTAGACGCGCACGACCCCGTCGGACTCGGCCGAGTAGATCTCGTTGTTTCTGACCGCCAAGCCTACGGGCTCGGCGGCGGTGATCAGCATGCTGCCGTCCCAGCCGGCTCCGCCGGTCACTCCGACCGGATTGCCAGTTGAGAGGTTATAGCGACGAATGACCTGCCATGCGCTGCCCGCTGCGGGGTATCTGGGTCCCCCAAAGGAGTTAGTCCCTCCACTGGAGGCGCTGGAGTCCTGGCTCATGGACAGGTAGAGGTAGGTGCCGTCTCCTGTCGTGACGGCATTGGACATTCGCCCCCATCCCCCTGTGCCGGAATCACTTGGGACAGTGCCGAGTGTGCCGTCAGGATTGAATACCTCCGCATTCGATCCGCCCTCATCCCAGCGCGTGCTGGCGTAGGCTTTGCCATCGGAGGAAACATACAGGTTGGCTATATCCTGCAAGATATGTGTGGCCCTGTTGCCATCGCTGTTGCCTAGCCATGAGGAGGTGTAGCTGAAGCCTGCCGCCAGAAGCCGGCGGGGCTCGAGGGCCTCAACAAGCTGAGTAGAACCAGAAGCCGGTGTTTTCGTGTTCACCATGTCACCTGCCTGAATGTTCAATGCACCGAGAATGAGCAATGTTGATCCAGCCAAACGCAGAACCCACATATCACACTCTCATGGGCGTGCCCGTTTTTCCGGGCAGATGCAAGTTACGCGTCAACGAGTGGTTGGAGCGAATACGGTGCTGAAAGAGGTATCGCCCTTTCAGGGCTCATTCAGGGTGAATGGTTCTTACCCAGGGCTGCGCGAGTACGCTTACCCTGGGCTCAAGAATGCCGCCCCGTTGGGGCTAAGAAATCGCGTGCCCGGAAAAACGGGCACGCCTCACTCTCATTGAGGCCCAAGCCGCAATCGGCAAGTTACCTGGCGATTCCGCATCGGCCCTGTTCCTGCGGTGCGCTTATCGCGGCGCTTCCGAGGGAGTCCAGCGATACAGAAGATTCTTACATCGCCCATCTTCTTCGACCAGGATCAGGTACTCGCCATTCTTTCGCTGCATGGCGCGCAGTCCGTGGCTCTGATCGACCCAACCGCTGTTGCCCCCGACGGCGGGGCCGGGCTGCATGGTGCCAGCGATCTTGCCGGTCCGTGTATCCATCACATGCACCATCGCCGGCACGCCGTTGGTCGGCTTGACCATCACCATGAAGGCATAGTCGCCGGCGATGTCCATGCTCTTGGGATGAAGCTGCTCGCCATCTACCGGCAGGTCAGCCGTCCATGCGAGTTTGCGCTCGCCTTTCAGATACCCGTCATACTTCGCCATGACGCTGCCAATCAGCCCCCATGATTTGGAGGGCCGCTCGGCCGTGTAGCCGAACAGGTAGAGCGAATCGGTCTTGACGTCATACGCCACCCGGCAGACCTGCTTGAACATCTCCGGCAGCGGGAACTCTTGCGGGGCTTTCCGGTCATATTGGGGCACGCCCTCGGGCGAGAGGCCCTTGAGCGGATAGTAGCGAAGCTTGTTCCCCGGGCCATCAGCCCACCAGATGCCGGCATTGGCATCGATCTCTCTCGCCCAGGCTTCAGAGTCTTTAAGATCAAACGAGCCGGCGAAGTGTGCGATCCGTGAACCTGTGGGCAACCGGATTGCCGGATTCAGCGCGTTCGGCGCGGGTGGTGCCGCCACGGACTTATCGGCCGCCGCGGCACCCGGCACGACGCCGGGTTGGTCATCTTCAGGCGCCACCCGATAGGCGCCTTGGTCAAACGTGTAGATCTCAGGCCCCCCGCCCATCTGGCCGAGTGTGTACATCACCGGCCGGCCTTCGATCAGGCGCATGATCGCCGTAGAGCCACCCCCCTTCAGACGTGGGTCGTCGGGGTAGCGATTCTTGTCCACTGTCATGGCCGCAAGCTGCCAGCCCTGACCTTCCGGTTTACTGAGATCAACGCGCAGGATCGAATCAACGCTGTAGATGACCTGGCCATCGCTGCCGGGTAGAAAGTCAAAACAGTCGACGAACGCATGCGAACTCAATTGCCACTTCTGCAGTCCCGCCGGTGAATAGTTCCGAAGTATGAAGTTGCCCGAAGGACCGGGGAGACCCATGCCAACGTAGATGTTGCCCTGGGCATCAATCCCCGCCCCGCGCAGCGAGAAGAATCGGCCGGCGCTGGCCGTTCCCGGTGGATTGGCCGCCGCCATGCCGCCTTCGCGCCCGAAAGTCCCCAGAAACTTCCCCGCCACATCGTAAATCCGCACCTGCTGCCGCGGCCCGTCATCGCACACCACCAGCCGGCCATCCGGCGCGATGCTGATCGACTGGGGCTTACCCGCATCGGAGATGGACAACCCGGTTGCCGTGCCGTCGCTCTTGTATTGGGTGATGCGGTCGCCGGCGAGGATCCAGAGCGAGCCGTCGGCCGCTATTGCCGCGTCGCGTGCTGAGGGCACTTTGAACGATCCCGTCTCCTTCAGCGTCGCCCGGTCCAGCATCTTGACCGTGCCATCTTCCAACACCGCCACAATCAGCGATCCCCGCGCGCTAAGGCCCGCCGTCTTGCCGACCGCCATTTTGCGGACGTTCTTGCCGGAGTTCAGATCCCCCGGCTTCCACGCAAACTCCAGGAGATTGCCGTCGGTGTTCACCAGGTAGAACCGGTCACCCCAGACCGCCACCGCCCGCGCGGCCGTGCCCCAGCCCCATGCGTTGTGGCCGCCTTTGCGGTCGTTCTCACCGATCAGGTTGGTGTTGACTTTGCCATCGCGATAGAGCCCCGTGCATCGCCCGGCCTCATCCCATAGAGCGGCAGTGAACACGGTGCCATCGGGCGCCACTTCCATCTCCTCCATGTAGTTCTGCACCCACTCGCCTTCGCCGTTGTTCCCAGCCCCGGCGAAGGTGTTGCCCACCCAGGAACACTCCAGTTTGCCTGGCACCGGGGCGGCCATCGCGGCGCTGGTCAGGAGTCCAAGCATTGCACAGGTCAACTTGTTCATCAGGTCTCCGTTCTAAGAAAAAAAGGATTACTCAACGCTGGTGTGTGTACGCAAGATCGCGAGCTTTGTCATAGTCCCAATACCCTTTGCCCGCTGCGGCTTGGGGGAACACAATCAGCTCGGCATGGCCGTCGTTGTACGCACAGCTATATTCCTTGGGCTCAGGACGACTGGAGTCGGCCGATGGATGCGCGATCGGGTAGGAGCTGCCGTCCCAGTTGCCGAAGATGTGGTCGGGGGTCCGCGGCCACCAGCTTGCGCCCAGGATGTGCTCGATGGCGCCAACGGTATTCCGGATAATGTTATCGGTGAGGATGATCTTATGGGTGCTGCGTCCGGCGTTATCCAACAGCCGATTCGGCCCCCATGCGCCACCGCCGACGACGGGATTGCCAGAACTGTCAACGGTGAAGGGGAGGTGGGGTAATCCCGTGGTGTCGACGCCATTCCAGGCGCCCCAGTTCACGTTATAGGAACGGCGGGTCTTCTGGGATGACCAACCGGTCATCTGGTCAGAGAAGTGATCGAGAGGACAGCGGAACATCGGTGCCTTGAAGTTGTCGGGCGGCATCTCGCCGTTCTCGGGACTCCATGTCACCTTCATACCCAGATAAGGCATAAGCGATATATCCCAGGAACGGTGACCCTTGCCGCCATTGAAGCCCGTGACGGTAGTGGCCCAGCCTTGGGGCGGCGGGTAGTACCCCCGGTAGTCATTGCTGTACATCATCATCGCAGTGCCGATCTGCCTCACATTGGACAGACAGCCCAGCTTCATCGCCGCCCGCCTGGCTTTTGATAGAGAAGGCAGCAGGATCGAAATCAGTAGCGCGATGATGCCTATGACGACAAGCAGCTCAACCAATGTGAAGCCCCTACGCTTCCCGCCGCCGCTTGAATTATGACTCTGATAAAGACGCATGACCGCACATCTCTACCTTTCCATCCGCGATCTCTCGCAGACGGCAACCCCCGCACCGACACGCCGGGGCGGCCGCCAGGCGGCCGCCCCGGAATCGAATCAGACCACAACACTTAGCGAGCGCGCTTGCGACCCATCAAAGCTATCGCGCCAAGACCAATCACGCCAAGCGTGGTCGGCTCAGGGACGCTCGTGCCCATGAAGCGAACCTCGTCCAAGGCGCGGAAATCGTTTTGAGTCAGATCCGAGCCGCCCCGGATGGCTACGTACCGAACGCTGGCCGCGTTCAATGCGATGGTCTGGCCCGTGTCACCGATCCCGGTGCTATTGGCGAGAGCCAATGTCGCGTTTGACACGAGGAGCGTGCCACCCGTATCGAAGTTCGCCGCCGTGATATTGCCGCCGTTGTCCGTGTTGATGAGAGCGCCACCAGCCGCAATGATCGCTGTCGCCTGGGCATCCGTGAAGGTATAGACACTCACATCCGGGAAGCCGCGACTGGCCCAGTTCTGGCGATTGTAATTCCAGATATGGACGCCGGTGAGGTCGTAGGCCTGGCCCAGATCGAACAGTACCGCGCACTGGTTGCCGGGCAGCTTGTTCTCAGCCCACCAGCACTTACCGCCATTGCTATCTTCGCCGAAATTGGTCGGGTCGTCGAACTGGCTTGGCCATACCGCAGGGATGGCGTCTCCCGTCGTCAAGGCGCTGGTCAGATTGCCGGTGGCCCCTACGTTGGCATTGCCGTTGAACAGCGACGAGGCATCCGACCAGTTTCGACCGACAGTCTGGTATCCAGCAACGGGGGTGATGATCGCTTCCGCCTGAACTGCCGAAGCAATGGACAGAGCTGCCACCGCTGCACCAATCACGACACAAGAAACATTACGAGTGCTCATTTGAGCCTCCTATAAAGAAAGTGAACCGAACACTGAACGCGCCGCCGGCTACACGCCGGCGGCTTTGACTCCATCAAAAAACACCAGTCTGGGCTTGACCACACGACACTGCGGGTCTTTCGGAAGACGCCCGGCGGCCCGTTCCAGCAGCAGCCGAACCATCTCCTGGCCCATCTCGAAATTGCATTTGTCCATCGATGCCGCGGGAGGCGTGGCATCCCATACTCGCTCCGGCGCGCTGCCCCACTGGTTGTCATACCCCGCAATCAGCACCTCGCGCCCCGGCTGCTTCCCCAGAATCCGCAGCCCCGACGCGGCCGCCGGTACTTCGCCGTCGTTGCTCAGCATGATCCCATCCACCGGATCGACGCCGCCGACCCAGGGCGCCAGATGCCCCGCAATCTGGTATGCCCTGATATCAAAATCGTCCCTGGGGTCTCCCGGCGGAGCATCGGACGATCTCTCGGGCAACGGCGTGATCAGCACCGTCGGCAGGGGCTCCAACCCCGCCTCTTGCATGGCTCGCTCGTAACCCCGGCGTCGGTTTATGTTCCAGTAGTAGTTGCCAGGCTTGCCCCAAAGATTCAGGATACGCTTGCGTCCCTGAGAGATCAGCCAGCGGGTCAATTCGTAGGAACCCTCGTCGTGATCGGACATGACGCGATCAAAATCCGCCAACTCCGGCGCGCCACCGTACACCACCACCGCAACGCCGGCGGCCCTGAGTTGACGAAGCCGGGACTCCAGATTGGGAATGGGTTTGAAAGGTTCAGGGACCACCAAGCCAAACGGCGGCGCGGCCAGCAGCCGTTCCATGGCGCCGTCTTTCAGTCGGTCGGGGTGGATCGCCAGCACGTCGCGCCCTGCCTCCCGCAACCCGTCGATGGCGCCTCGAGCCATATTCTCGATGCTCCAGGGCTGTCCGTGCGCCTCGGAAGGCTTCAGATCAGGCGTGAGGATCGCAATGGTTGATCCGAGGATCTCGGTATTGATGGGCTGGCTTGTGACGTCCGACGGCCGCACGCTCCGTTTCCCCCCGGCATCCTCGACGATCAAGCCTTCGCTTCTCAGGGAGAGGACGACCTCGCGGATGACCGTGCGGCTGACGCCTGCTCGCTCACCCAACGCCCGCTCCGATGGCAGAGGCTGGCCACCGGCAAGGATGCCACGCTCAATCCACTGACGCATCGTCTGCATCGTGCGATGCCGGGGCGACTGTCGTATTGTCAAAGGTGCCGTAGTGTCCATATCGTCATTCCCTAAACTATCAAGGTAAAAACCATTGTCAACAACAATCTCAGGCCCATTGGGTTTTTATTGGTATTTCGCTGACCTCGTTTGTCGGCGGGGTAAATGCAATCGGTTGATCAGCCCGGTCCGCCCATATTCCGTATGGCTTTGCGCTGCACTTCTGGACTACCGCAGGTGTCACCCAGCCCGTTTCAGTGCCCTGCTCTACAATGTGCGGACGCTGGCATCGCCTTCAGTTTCCGGCCTACGTCATCCACATTTCCTTGCTGCATCGCTTCCGCCTGCTTGACCCTTTCACTGGTTCGGGGATACTCCCCGTTGGATGATGAACCGCTCCCAACGTGCGATGGTCGCCATGACGGTGCTGGTTACGGCGCTGTGCGCTGACCAACTCCTGATGGCTGACGGTTTGATTCGGCCACAGGTGGTGGCCGAGGTCGCCGATCGCGTTGCGGGTCGGCTGATGACCGCGTTTCGGAAGCAGGAGCCCTCGCTGGCCACTGGCCGGGAGCCGCGGGTTCGGTTTGTCGCGGCCATCGCGACGCCTCAGCGCCCGGATCATCTGGTTCGTCTGCACCCGGCCGAGTTCCCCTTGCAGACGCTGCGTCTACCTCCGCCTGCGCTGGTCTAGTCCCCCTGCATCGTTCCCTTCTTCCTGAGTTGCCTCGGGTCTGGTGGTGTTTGACCCCTGGCAGAGTCTGAGTTTCCTCACGCGGAACAACCACCGCAAATTGGCGGAACACAATATGGAACTGAATATTGGTAAAGCGCTGACCCATGTCTTTGGCAGCCGCAACGAACGTCTTCTGAAGCGATACCATCGCCTGGCGGACCAGGTCAACGCCTGGGAATCGAGGATCCAGGTCCTCACAGATCTGCAGCTTCGTCAGCGCACGGACCAGATCAAGACCGAGGTGCAAAGCGGCAAGCTGCGCGTGGTGGACGTGATGCCCGAGGCACTGGCCATCGTCCGCGAGTCGATGGACCGGCACATCGGCATTCGCAACATCTTCAACCCCGAAGAGAGCTTCAACCCTGACTCGCTGAACGACCAGCTCCTTGAGGCCTACGACGCCGTCCAGCGGCACATGATCGCCACCGGAGAGCCGTGGACGCATGTGACCATTCCACCCGAGTTGTACCAGGCCGTGCGGGCGATGTACCCCGAGAGCCGTCCGCCGTTTCGCTGCCGTCCGTTTGATGTGCAGCTCATCGGCGGTGCCGTGCTCTACGAAGGCAAGATTGCCGAAATGGCGACCGGCGAAGGCAAGACCTTTGTGGCGCCCCTGGCATGCTTCCTGCGCGTGGTCGAAGGATTCCACTGCCACGTGGTGACAGTCAATGACTACCTCGTCCGTCGCGACTCGCTGTGGATCAAGCCCGCGTTTGAGAACCTGGGCGTTACGGTGGGTTACATCCAGAGCGACATGGAACCCGGCGGCGAAACCCGTCGCAAGAGCTATCAGTGCGATATCACCTACGGCACCAACGCCGAGTTTGGTTTTGACTTCCTTCGCGACAACATGAAGGAGCGGGCGGATCTGCAGGTGCAGGGACACCTGGACTATGCCATCGTTGACGAGGTCGACTCGATCCTGATCGACGAGGCGCGCACGCCGCTAATCATCTCCGGCCCGGCTCATGATGATGCTGAGAAGTATCGCTCGTCCGATGCCGTCGCCCGCCGCATCGTCGAGATGAATAAGCCATGGGATGCCAACGAGAAGAACTCCGAGGCCGCCAAGCGCGCCATCAAGGCCGCCGAAGGCGACATGGACAAATACAAAGGCAAACCTGAGCAGGCTGCCGCCCTGAAGCGCAAGGAAGAGGCGGAGAAACAGCTTGACATCGCCGAAGAGAAGAAGAAGGGGCTCACGCAGTATTACGAGGTGGAACTGGACCGCAAGAGCGCCCATCTCACGCACGACGGCATCTCGGCCGCCCAGGAAATCGCCGGCGTCGGCAGCTTCTACGTTGGCGACAACATGGAGTGGCCGCATCTGATGGAGCAGTCCATGCGGGCTCACGTGGTCTACGAGCGCGACCGCGATTACGTCGTCGAACGCGGCCAGTCCGGCGGGCTGGAGGTCGTGATTGTCGATGAATATACCGGCCGCAAGATGGTCGGCCGGCAGTGGTCTGAAGGGCTGCACCAGGCGATTGAGGCCAAGGAACGCGTCCCGATCAAGCAGGAAACCCAGACCCTGGCGACCATCACGCTGCAGAACTTCTTCAAGCTCTACAAGCGTCTGGCCGGCATGACCGGGACGGCCCAGACCGAGGCCGAGGAATTCGCCAAAATCTACAAGCTCGAAGTGGTAACGATCCCCACCAACCGCCCGACGGCGCGCCGCGACAACGAAGATCGCGTCTATCGCACCGAGCGTGAGAAGTGGGAAGCGATCATCGACGAGATCAAGGAGTTCTCCGACGTGGGCCGTCCGGTGCTCGTGGGCACCACCAGCGTCGAGAAGAGCGAAATGCTGTCCAACATGCTGTCGCGCAAGCACGGCATCCAGCACGAGGTGCTCAACGCCAAGCAGCACGAGAAGGAAGCGTCGATCGTGGTCAAGGCAGGCCACACGCATCTCAACTCGTTCGGGCAGGTCGTCGGCAATGTGACGATCGCTACGAACATGGCCGGGCGCGGCACCGACATCAAGCTGGCTCCCGAGACGCTGTATGAGGTCAAGCACAACGGCGAAGGCAAGTACTCCCTGAGCCAGCGCGGCACGGGCAAGGTGCTCGAAGTCGACACCAGCAACCAGGACGATCCGGCCCTGCATGCCTTCCAGTTGAACCCTAATGTGAAACTGGTCGGCGGCTTGCACGTGATCGGTACTGAGCGTCACACGGCCCGGCGCATCGACAATCAGCTCCGCGGCCGATCCGGCCGACAGGGCGATCCGGGGTCCAGCCGCTTTTATGTCAGCCTGCAGGATGACCTGATGCGCATGTTCGCCGGCGAATGGACGATCCGCGTCCTGGGCTGGCTGGGCATGGAAGAAGGCATGGCGATCGAGGACAAGCGCATCAGCAAGGGCATTCTCCGGGCGCAGAAGAAGGTCGAGGAACGGAACTACCTGGCGCGCAAGAACCTGCTGGAATATGACGAGGTCATGGACGAGCAGCGCACGACCTTCTACGGCATGCGCCAGCGCGTGCTTGAGGGTCGCGAGATTGACGGCATCATCTGGGACATGATCGGCGATTCCATCACCGATGCGGTGGATAAATACATCACGCAGGACCACATCGCCAACGTCGTCAGCGAGTGGGCCAGGACCACCTTTGATGTGAACATCGAGCCCGAGGATCTCCGCGGTCTTCGCAGCTACGACGACATTGAGGATCTGATCAAGAACAAGGCTCGCATCGAAGCCGCCACCAACATCGCCTCAACGATGGGCGAGTTCATGGGAGAGGACCGCAGCAATCCTGAGGAATGGGATATGCGAAGCCTGTCGGCCTGGGCGGCCAGCCGCTTCCAGGTGGACATGCCTGTGTCTCAGGTGCGAAAGATGTCCGCCGAAGAGTTGGAAGAACAGCTCTGCCAGGCGGCGATCGAGCAGATCGACAAGCGCGACTGCGCCGGTCTGAATCGCTTCCTGGAGCCTCTGTATCCTGAGAAGGAGCTCTGCTCGTGGGCCGACGCGAAGTTCAGCGTTCAGATTACGCCGGAAGAACTGATGGTCGACGCCGAGCGCAACATGCCCAAGAGCGCCGACGAGATTGCGGCCATCGTGTTCGATCGCGCCCAGACTGCGTACAAGCAGCGGGAGATCGAGTACCCCGTGAATTATGTCCTGGCCTATGCCGCCGGCGGGCCGGACAAGACCCAGATCGACAACACGTATGCCGCGGATTTCCTGCGGTCCTGGATCATGGGCAAGTATCGCGTCGAGATGTCCCCCGAACAGATCATGGGCCGCCCGCTGTCGGCGTTGCGTGACGAGATGGCTGGCTACCAGTCCGGCTTCATCGTCGATCACAAGTGTGAGAGCGATGTCGATGCGATGATGGCCATCAGCCCGGACGCAGAGAAATGCACCGCTGCGTTCAATCTGCGATATGGCACTTCGCTCAAAGCCGAGGATCTGGCGGCCAAGCCAAAGACTCAGGCGTCCAGGAACGGCGAAGCGGCCGTCGATGCGAATCCCACGCGGACACTGCTGGTGAAAAGAGCCCGCGCATTCTTCCGCCAGGAACTGACCGATCTGGAGCAGTATGTGCTCATCAGCATCCTGGACCAGAGCTGGAAGGATCACCTTTACGCGATGGATATGCTCAAGGGCAGCGTTGGGCTGCACGCGTATGCCGAGCGCGATCCTCGCGTGCTCTATAAGAAGGAAGGCTATCGCTTCTTCCGGGAGATGATGATCGGCGTCCGCGACAAGGTTACCGATCTGATCTTCCGAGCCTACGCGGTAGGCCAGACGCAGGCCCGCAGCGCGTACAACGTCACCGCCGCTACGCACGAGGAAGTGCAGAGCTACGGTGTTTCGGAGAATCTCGCCGCCGTTGGCGCCGAGGCGCAGGAGATGCACGATGCGGCCGGTCAGCCGCAGGGCGAAGCGACGAGGGTGAAGACCATCGTCAACGAAGAGCCCAAGGTCGGCCGCAACGACGCTTGCCCCTGCGGCAGCGGCAAGAAGTACAAGAAGTGTCACGGCGCGCATCTGGAGTGAGGACCATCGGATGCTGACAGAGCTGGACCAAAGCATGACTGCGCATGACCATGATGAGCTGCTTCACCGTCGTCAGCGCCGCCGCGTCTGGGCGGGGCTGGCGACGGCGATCGTCCTGGGCACGGCGTCGCAGATCCTCTGGAAATATGCCGCTCAAAACGGGGCCAAGGCCGCGCCTTCGGGCTCGGCACTCCAGGTCATGGCCCAGACGATGATCCAGCCGCTGTTCCTGGTCGCCATCGGGCTGTATGTGTTGCAGTTCTTCAACTGGATGAGCGTGCTCAAACATGCGGACTTGAGCTACGCCCAGCCAATCACCGCTGCCAGTTATGTGACCGTCGGCCTCATGGCGTGGTGGCAGTTTGGCGAGAGCCTGCCGCCGCATCGGCTGATCGGTATCGGGCTGATTCTGCTGGGCGTCTATTTTATCAGCCGCACCTCGCATCGCTCAGTGAAGCCGCAGCCGCGCGGCTTCACTGTGGAGCCGGTCGCCCAGCGGGAGGATGACCGTTGAGCCCACACCAGCAGACGATCGGGTTGGGGCTGGTCGGCGTTGCCATGGCGCTGGAGGCTTTGGGCCAACTGTGTTTCAAGCACACCGCCAATCGCAGCATTCACGGGGTCGACCCGTTGGCGCTGATGCGGCACGGCTGGAAACACCACTGGCTGTACGTGGGCATTGCCTGCTTCATCGTCGAGGCGTTCGTCTGGACGCTGGCCCTGAGCAAGCTGCCCATCAGCATGGCGTATCCCGCCGGGAGTATCTGTTTTGTGTTCGTGGCGCTGTTCAGTCGCCTGATCCTCAAAGAGCAGGTTGGGCGGATTCGCTGGTACGGCGTGGGGCTGATCCTCGCCGGCGTGGCGCTGGTGATGATCCAGATTCCCTGACGCAGTGACAAAGTTATGACGGCACTGGTCGATGCTCATCTTCATCTGCAGTTTTCCGAGTTGTTCGGCGATGCCGACGCCGTGGTGAAACGAGCACAGGGAGTCGGCGTCACTGCGATGGTCTGCAACGGCACGACGCCTGCCGACTGGCCTCTCGTGGCCGACCTGGCTCGTCGGCATCCGTGCATTATCCCCTGTTTTGGCGTGCATCCGTGGTATGTCGCCCAGGCGGCCGCCGGATGGGAAGACGAGTTGGGGCGTCACCTTGATGCCATTCCCTCGGCTATCGGGGAGATCGGCATCGATCGCTGGATCGAGCCGCGCGATGAAGCATTGCAGGAGCGGGTGTTCCGCCGACAACTCGCCATTGCTCGTGAGCGTCGCCTGCCTGCCATGATCCACTGCCTGCGGGCGTGGGACTGGCTGATGCAGATACTCACAAGCGAGCCGCCGTTGCCGGCCGGGATGCTTATCCACGCTTATGGCGGCAGCGTCGAGTTGATTCGCCCGCTGGCGGATCGCGGGGCATTTTTTTCGTTTACGGGCACCACCTTCGAGCCCAGGCGGCAGAAGCTGCGGGACGCCCTGCGCGCCGTGCCGCAAGATCATTTGCTGGCCGAAACGGACGCGCCTTCGATGTTGCCACCGGTGGGCCTGCGGGTTGAGCCGCCCACGTGCGAGGGCGCAGCAGTTCCCAACGAACCGGCCAATCTGCCGTTGATTGTCCGTGCGATGGCGGCCGAGCGCGGCGAAGACGAGATGGAGTTGAGACACGCCATGAGTCAGAATGCCTCTCGTCTGCTCGGAGCGCTACTGCATGGATGAGCCGCCGATCCATGATGGGCGTTTCGCCCGCATCGAACGCATGGTGACGTCGGCCGGCCTAGCCCGGCTGCAGCGGGCTCGCATCACTATCATCGGTCTGGGCGCGGTCGGCAGCTACGCCACCGAGGCTCTGGCCCGCGCCGGCGTTGGGCATCTGCGGCTGGTCGACTTCGACGAGGTGCGCCTCAGCAATATCAATCGCCAGCTCTTTGCCCTGGAATCGACGGTGGGGCGGAAGAAGGCTCAGGTCGCCCGGGAACGCGTGCTCCAGATCAATCCCGCCTGCTGCGTCGAGATCATGGAAGTCTTTGTGCACACCGACACGATCGATACCGTTCTCGCCGGCCCGGTTGACGTGGTCATCGATGCCATCGACGCTTTCACGCCCAAGGTCGAGCTGCTGGCGGCGCTGCGAACCCGCAACATGCGGATGATCTCGTCGATGGGCGCTGCGCTTCGCACTGACCCGAGCCAGATCCGCGTGGGCAATCTTGAGGATGTCCATCACGACCCGCTGGCAGCCAGGGTCCGCAAGGCTCTGCGGAAGCGAGGGATTCCCGTCGACATCCGCTGCGTCTACTCAACTGAGTCGAGCGATCATCTCGCGCCGACGATTACTGAGCCGGACCCATTGACGCCGGAAGACACCTACGACCGCGGCCGTCGCCGCAAGACACTCGGCAGCCTCCCGACTCTCACCGGCATCTTCGGCCTTACTGCCGCGAATGATGTGCTGCGCATGATTCTCGAACAGTCGTAGAACTCAGGCTCACCTTACCCGTCCTGCCCGCTTGGCACCGCACTACAGGCAATCCAGGTGTTATCTCGCTAACTCCATCGCCATCTTCATTGCCGATGGCTTGTCGGGGACCGTGCTTTCCAACTGGGCATCGTAAACGGCGTCGAGGATGTGCTTAAAACGCGGGCCGGGTTGCAGGCCGGCGGCCGTCAGGTCGTCGCCGGTGACCAGCGGCGGCGGGGCGACTTCCTGGGTTTCAAGGGCGGCCAGACGCGGCGTGAGCCACTGAACCCGGCCGCGGTGCTGGTTGATGGCGGCCAGGGCATCGAGCAGTTGCCGCGTGAGGTTGGCGGTGGGCCTCGCCATGAATCGTTTGAGGATTGCCAGACGCGGCTCGGGGTCGGCCAGCAGTGTGCCGGCCGACGTGAGGATCTCCTGCATGGCGGCCGACTCGTCGTTGCTGAGGCGCAGCGAATGGCGCATGGCGCGGACGGCTGCGTGGATCTCGGCGTGGTAGAGCAGGCTGCGGACATCATCGGGTGCGGCGCTGGCGTGGAGGCGGTAGGTGAGCACGGTGGCCGCGATTGCGAGGGAAAACGGGATGGCGGGCTCGCCCACGGCAAGGTGGGAGAAGACGGAGCGACCTTCGGCCAGGTCGGCAGCCTCGGCCGATGGCAGGCCACGGCAGATGGTGTCGATCAGGGCGAAGTCCCAGAGCATGCGCCAGGCGGCGTTGCGCGTGCGGGTGGTGAGCATTCGGCGTAGCTCGTCGGCGATGCGCTCGGGGCTGATGCGCTTGAGCAGCGGCGCGTCGGTGCGGAGGGCGGCGGCGGTCTGGGGCTCGATGGCAAATCCGAAACGGGCGGCGAAGCGGACGGCTCGGAGGAGCCGAAGGTGGTCCTCGCGGAAGCGCTCGGCCGGGTTACCGATAGCACGGAGGCATTTAGCGGCGAGGTCCG
>JBBQTU010000007.1:0-45001 GCA_038213005.1 Tepidisphaerales bacterium
CGTCAGCGCCCTGATCACCAACTTCCACCTTCCCCGCAGCACCCTGATCGCCCTGGTCGCCGCCTTGGTGGGCCTGGACCCGCAGCGAAGCCTCTACCAGCACGCCATCGCCGCCCGCTACCGCTTCTTCAGCTACGGGGACGCCATGTTCATCGAGTAAGAACCGCTATCTCAACCGCGACCAGAAGATCCGCCTCTGCGAGATCTGCACGCAGCTCAAAGCCCACTGGGTCAAGACCAGCACCGGCTACGGAACCGGCGGGCACGGATGAGGACCTGATCCTCATGCGCCAGCACACGCCCCCCACAATCCAGGTGAAAGCCGCCGGCGGCATCCGCACCATCGACCGCATGCTCCAGGTGCGATCCCTGGGCTGCAGCCGAGTCGGCGCCACCGCAACCAAGGTGATTCTGGACGAGGCCCGCGAAAAGCTCTCGCTCCCACCCATCACGGTGGCGGCTGCCCCGGCCGCGGGATACTAACACTACGGCGCAGCTTCATAGCGATACGATGAAGTGGGGCCGGCCGCCTCGGCCGCCCATTTCGTGCCCTTGCCGCGACACTCGGCACGTCGATAACCGAGATTCACGCCACAGTGCTTCCTTGTTCCGCCGGCATCCTCAAGCGTGATCCGTCGGCGACCAAATGGGCGGCCGAGGCGGCCCGCCCCACTTTGAGGACGCGCGGTGGACTTGCGCTGTAGTGCTAACGGCTCACCTGTTCATCCCACGCGAACCGCCCAGACAACCGATCGATCAGCCGACAGCGTTGGCGATTGGCCGCACCGCCAACGAATTGGTATTCGGGGTGTAGAAACTCTGTCCGAGGCGACGGGGGAGCTTGCGGGAGAGCCGATATAGCGGCGTTATCCCGCTTGTTGTGGAAACCAGCTACCGGGTGTCAGGCAGGGGCGTTCGCCGAATCAGGTGATCACGCACCACTACGAAATGGCCGCGGACGGTCTGTTCGATGCGAGGCCAGAGGATCCGGAACAAGGCCAGGCGTTCAGTTTCGTGCGCAGCGGTCAAACGCAGCAAGACCACGCCCTCGGAAGGAATCAGGCGGCGGAACACCAGTTCTCCATAATCCTTGTCGGCGGTCAGAATGATGCGATCAGCGTCGGCGGCAATTTGCATGATCGCACTGTCGCTTAAGCGAGGAGCCAGCGTCCCGGCATGGATGACGTTATGGCCCAGAGATTCGAGGTATTGGACCGTCGGCCGGCTGATGTGAGCGTCGGCGAGAATCTTCATGCCTGATAAACCACCTCATCATGGCGTAGCAGCATGGCGGCATAGGCCTGGGCAGCATGGATGTGCTCAGTCTTCAGGCCAACGTAGTTTTCCACCAGCTCCTGGGGCGTAGCACCCTGGCCAAGACGTTCCAGCACGAATTCCACAGTAATGCGCGTTCCCGTCAGTACGGGTTTGCCCATCATGACATCCGGGTTGCGCTCGATGTAGTCCTGCCAGTCCATGACTCAATTATACCGGGGGGCGGCGCAACAGGCACCACATGGGGCGAAAAATCGCTACAATCCCCCATTCGTATGAAGGGCACCCTGCGCATTATCTTCGCCGGTAGCGGCGAGTTTGGACTGCCGAGCCTTCGGGCTCTGCGCCAGTCGGGCCACGCCCTCGTCCAGATCATCACCCAGCCCGACCGCCCGGCCGGGCGCGGGCGACAGACCCAGCCGACCCCGGTTGCCCAGTGGGCTTTGGATAACGACCTGCCGCTTCTCCGTACCGCCAACATCAATAGCGAAGTCCTCCCCCCGGCCGACCTGTTGGTGGTGATCGCCTTCGGCCAGAAGATCAGCCCGGCCGCCACCGATCACGCGGCCTTGGGCAGCATCAACCTCCACGCCTCGCTTCTGCCCAAATATCGCGGCGCTGCCCCCATCAACTGGGCCATCGCACGTGGCGAGACCGTCAGCGGGAACTCGGTCATTCGCCTGGCACCGAAGATGGACGCCGGGGCGATTCTCGGCCAGTCGCAACTCGATATCGGCCCAGACGAGACGGCCGGCGAACTGCACGACCGCCTGGCCGAGACCGGCGCGCCGCTTCTCCAGCAGGTCATCGCGGCCCTGGCGGCCGGCACGGCCACTGAGCTTCCGCAGAATGAGACACTGGCGACCCTTGCCCCAAAGCTTTCCAGGGCCCAGACGGCGCTCGCCTGGGACAAGCTCACGGCCGATGCGGCCGCCTGCCTGATCCGCGGATTCTCGCCCTGGCCGGGCTGCCACGTTCGCCTTCTGGATCCTCAAGGGATCGAGCACGCCCGGCTGGGCCTGATGCGTGCCCGGGCGGTTGATGCTGAGCCCTCTACCTTTGCCCCCGGCGTCATCGACGCCAATCTGCGCATCCGCCTCGCCGACGCGCATCGAGCCCTTGAAATATTAGACGTTAAGCCGGAGGGCCGTGGCGTCATGCCGCTGGCGGCATACCGTAATGGACACCCCTGGCAATCCGCATGGAAGCTGGAGTCGATCGTATGAATGGCCGAGATTTTGCCCTGCTCAGACTCGATGAGAAGTACCTGCCTCACTGGCCCAAGCACGCCATCGCGCTGCGCTACCGCAAGCACGTTGAGGCCCCGGCCGACGTGCGCGACCGCGCCCTGGCCGAGCAGATCGAGATCGGCACCGTCAAGAATCTCCTGCTGCTCCAGCACATCACCAAAGAGTGTACCGGCCGGGAACTCCAGAAGATCGACCCGCTGGTCCAGAAAGTCATCGGAGTCGCCCTCTACCAGATCCGGTTCCTCACCCGCGTCCCGGCCGCCGCCGCGGTGCACGAAGCGGTCGAACAGGCCCGCCGTTTCGGGCAGCAGAAGGCCGCCGGCTTCGTCAACGCCGCGCTGCGCGAAGCCATCCGCCGCAAGAACGCCCCGCTGCCATCGCCCCAGCCCGATCCCCGCGCGTATGCCGAGGCCGTCCTCTCTCACCCCAGCGACCTGTTCGACCTTCTGGTCGCCGCCACCAATCCTGATCAGGCACTGGCCATTTGCCGCCACAACAACATCGAACCGCCCTGCATCGTGCGCCTGGCCCATGACCTGAAGCCTGAGGTGCTCGCGCATCCCTCGGTGACCGTGCTCCCGCACGAGGTCGCGGGCCTGTATGTCGTCACCGGCGCCACCCGCAGCATCCTGGCCCGCTGGGCCTCCAAAAACCTCGCCCAGGTGCAGGATCCCACGTCCGCCGCGGTCGTCGCAGCGCTGGGGATCACCGCAAAGCCCCACCAGACCATCCTCGACCGCTGCTGCGGCGTAGGCACCAAGACGCTCCAGATCCGTGAAGTCGCCGGCGACTCCGCCCGCATCATCGCCGTCGACAACTCCCCCGTCCGCTGCGCCACCCTCCGCGCCACCCTGGCCGACCGCCGCATCAGCAACGTGCAGGTCTACGAAGCCTCGCATCTCCCGGCCGGCAGTGCGGATATGCCCGCCCTGTTCGACCTGGCGCTAATTGACGCCCCGTGCAGCAACAGCGGCGTGCTGGCCCGGCGGCCCGAAGCCCGCTACACCCAGAGCAAAGACGCCCTGATCTCCCTTTCTCACCTGCAGAAGGACATCCTGGGCAACACCGCCCCGCGCATCCGCGCCGGCGGCACGCTGGTTTATGCCACCTGCAGCATCTGGCCGGAAGAAAACCGCCAGATGGTCGACGCGTTCCTGGCCGCCTTTCCCGAATATCGCCTGGAGCGGGACCAACTGACCCTGCCATCCTGCACTGAAACGCCAACCACTTACCACGACGGTGGTTACTACGCAGTGCTGAAGCGCCAGTCATAGCCCGACCACCGCCAGGATGTGCATAACCGGTGCAGAACCTGCTCTCGCACACGCCGTGCCTTGAGCTCGGGACCTGCCCGGTGTAAACCCTCTCTGTTCCCTGCGGATGTGTCTGTTAGAATCCGCGCCCGGCCATTCGATGGAGAGATTGCGATGGAGATGGAAAACAGCCCCGATACCCAGCAGTTCGACAAACTGCCGCCGCACTCCATCGAGGCCGAGATGTGCGTCCTGGCATCGATGATGCTCGACAAGGACATCATCGGCCAGGTGGTGTCGGCCATCGGGCAGCGGCAGGCGTTCTATCAGCCGGATCACCAGGTGATCTACGACCTGCTCACCGAGATGTACGTCGCGGGCAAGCCGGTTGACCCAGTGCTGCTGCGCGAAGAGCTCCGCAAGCGGCAGCAGCTTGAGGACATCGGCGGCACGGCCTACCTGGCACAGATCGTCAACTCGGTGCCATCGGCCGCCCACGGGCTGCAGTATGCCAGCGTCATCCGCGAGAAGGCGATGCTGCGCCAGCTCATCCAGGCATCCAATGAAATCCTCCGTGATGCCTACGCTCCGCATGATGCGACCAAAGAGATCGTCGACCGCGCCGAGAAGCGCATCTTCGACATCGCCCAGAACGAGGTCAGCGGCTCGTATGTTGCCATGAAGGACATCGTCAAGGAGGCTTGGGACGCCATCACCTCCGAAGGCGGCCGGATGGGGCTGGAGTCGCGTTTCACCGACCTGGATAACATGCTCAACGGGCTGCACCCCGGCGAGATGATCATCATCGCCGCCCGCCCTTCGATGGGTAAGACGGCGTTCGCGATGAACATCATCGAATCGGTCGGGGTCGACCAGGGAATCCCCTGCGGCGTCTTCAGCCTGGAAATGAGCCGGCAGCAGCTCGTCCAGCGCATGCTCTGCTCTTGCGCCCAGGTGGACTCGCAGAAGCTGCGAAAGGGGCTGGCCAGCGGCGAGGACATCCAGAAACTCGCCAGCGTGGTCGATCGCCTCGCCAAGAGCCCGATCTACATCGACGACTCACCGTCGCTGACGATCCTGGATCTTCGCGCCAAAGCCCGGCGCATGAAGCGCGAGCACAATATCCAGGTCATGATGATCGACTACATGCAGCTCATGGATAACCCCGGCCCGGAGAGCCGCCAGCAGCAGATCAGCGAAATCTCCCGCGGCATCAAGGCCATCGCCCGTGACCTGCAGATTCCTGTCCTGGCGCTGTCCCAGCTCAATCGAGCCACCGAAGGCCGCGACGGCCACCGCCCGCGCATGAGCGACCTTCGCGAATCGGGCTCGATCGAACAGGACGCAGACGTGGTGGCGCTGCTGCACCGCGAAGACTACTACAAGCAGTCCGAGCCCGACTTCGTGCCCGACAACATCGCCGAGGTCATTGTCTGCAAGCAGCGTAACGGCCCGACCGGCACAGTGAAGCTGACGTTCTTCAACCAATACACACGCTTCGCCAACCTGTCGGCGATGAACAGCACGTACTGAGACCGACTCCGCCTGAAACGGGCGCGCTCGCGGAAGTAGTGCGCGGCGTCCCCGCCCGCACAGGCACATCCCACGCATCCCCCGCAGATCACGGCCAGTGCGTCGGCTGGCGCGCGTTCCTGGTGGAATCCGTATTATTCCTCCTCTTCGGCCTTGGGTTTGTATTGCGCGACGATCGCCTGCTGCACCTGCGGCGGCGTCGGCTCATAGCGGCTCAGTTCCATCACGAACGAGCCTTGCCCGCCCGTCACGCTCTTGAGCTGCGACTGATACTGCATCACCTCGCTCAGCGGCGCCTGGGCTTTCACCACCGCCATGCCGCCGGGCAGGAAGTCCTGCCCCTGGATTCGCCCACGCTTGCCCGAGAGGTCGCCGGTGATGGCGCCGACCTTGTCTTCCGGAACCGTCACTTCCATGTTGACGATCGGCTCCAGAACGGCGGGCTTGGCCTTCTGGATCGCATCGATGAAGGCGTATTTTCCGGCCGCCCGGAATGCCACTTCCTTCGAATCGACCGGATGGTGCTTGCCGTCATAGACGATCACGCGGATGTCCTGCAGCGGATAGCCGGCGATCGCGCCGCCGTCCATGACATCGCGCACGCCCTTTTCCACGGCCGGGATGAACTGACCCGGAATGGTGCCGCCGAATACCTCGTCGACAAACTCCAGTCCGTCGCCGCCTTTGCCGCGGCTGTTGGGCGAGTCGGCCGACAGCGGCTCGATGCGGAGGTAAACCTCGCCGAACTGGCCCGACCCACCGGTCTGCTTGCGATGGCGGTGGTGCCCTTCGGCGTTCATCGTGATGGTTTCGCGATAGGCGATCTTGGGCGGCTTGGTGTCGACCATCACGCCGCGGTTCTTCATCTTTTCCAGTACCAGGCGCAGATGCAGTTCGCCCAGGCCGTTGACCACGATCTCGTGGGTTTGGCGGTCAGTCTGCCACTTAAACGTCGGGTCTTCCTCAGTCAGCTTGGTTAGCTGCACCGATATCTTCTGTTCATCGCCCCGGGCCTTTGGCGTGATCGCCAGTCCATACATGGGCGTGGGATACCGCATCGGGCGGCAGTGCACGGTGTCCAGGGTATGGTCGTCGTGCAGGATGTCATTGGCACGAATCTCTTCGAGCTTCGCCACGCCGCCGATATCGCCGGTGATCAGTTCCGGCACCTCGGCGTGATCCTTGCCCTGCAGGTTAAACACATGCCCCAGCTTCACGGGCTTCTTACTGTGCCCGATGATCACCTGTGACTGCCCCGTGCACTTGCCCTGGTGGATGCGGAAGATCGCCAGCTTGCCCACGAACAGGTCCGTGGTCACCTTGAACACATGCGCCAGCAGCGGCGCCCCTACATCCTCGCGCACCGCGAATGGCTGTTCTGCGTCCCCCGTGCCCGTCAGGAACTGCGGTGGGTTGGCTTCCAGGGGCGATGGGTAGTGCTTGCAGATTGTCTCGATAAACTCCGCAACCCCCACGTCATTCTTGGCGTCGGTGAACACGATGGGCACGATGTGCCCGTCATCCATGGCCTTCTCAAACGGGGCGTGCAGGGCCTCATAGTTGGGCTCCTCGCCGCCCAGGTATTTCTCCATCAGTTGCTCATCCACCTCGACGATCTGGTCCAGCACGGCTGCGTGTGCGGCCTCGACCGAACCGAAGTCCGATGTGCCGGTCTTTCCCAGCAGGCAGTCCACCACGCCTTTGCCGTGGTTTGTCGGCAGGTTGATCGGCAGACACTCATTGCCGAATGTCTTGCGGATGTTGCCAACCAGCGTCTCGAGATCCACATCGGGCATGTCGATCTTGTTGATCACGATCGCCCGGGCGAGATTCCGCTCCTTGGCGATCTCCATGATGCGGCGGGCCACCAGTTCCACGCCGCTCTGGGCGTTGATGACCACCACCACGGTCTCGACCGCCGGCAGGCACTGGATCGCCTGGCCCAGCAGGTCCGGCGATCCCGGGGTGTCGATAAAGTTGATTCGTTTGCCGGCCGAGTCCACGTGCAGGATGGACGAATAGATCGAGTGCTTGTGCTCCTTTTCCTCCTTCTCAAAGTCGCTCACGCTGGAGCCGTCGGTGACGCTGCATTTGCGATTGATAGCGCCGGCCGCGTGGAGCATGGCGTCCGCAAGGGTCGTCTTTCCGGCCCCACCGTGGCCGGTGAGAACAATGTTGCGGATATCGGCGGTAGTGTAGCTGGGCATGTGCAACTCCTGACTTGATAGTGAGGGCAAAAGACGCCAACCCCAGACCGGACATGAAGGGAGGTTGCGTCTACTGCTCTCTCATCCAGCAGGCCGATTCACCCGACTCGCCAACGGCGAGCCACATTGAAGTAAGCCGCGCCTGCAATTGCGTTTAACTACAACTGAATATAGGCCCACGACGGATGGGGCCGCAAGAAAAATCTGGACGGTATGCGGTGGGGGGCGCTATTGGCTGGCGTTCTCCCTCGCGTCTATAATGGCGGACGGTGCAGGTCCTTGCCCCTGGCACTGAGAAAACCGAAATGAAAGAGGAATGCCATGGCCCACGTGATCGCGCAGCCCTGCATCGGTACCAAGGACACCGCCTGCGTCGCCGTCTGCCCCGTCGACTGCATCCATCCCACCAAGGATGAACCCAACTTCGCCGATGCCGAGATGCTCTACATCGACCCCGAAACCTGCATCGACTGCGGCCTGTGCGTCGACGAATGCCCTGTAAAGGCCATCTTCCCCCTGGACGACCTGCCCATCGAGTGGGCCGCCTTTATCGACAAGAACACGGCGTACTATAAAAAATAGACCCCGCCGTCCGCTATGGGTTGCTCCGCGGCCATGGCTCTGACGCTTCCGATCTATCTTGACCACAACGCCACCACGCCGGTCGATCCGCGCGTGCTGGACGCCATGCTGCCATATTTCGCCGAGCAGTTTGGCAATGCGGCCAGCCGCGATCATGCCTTCGGCCACACCGCCGCCAAGGCGGTGACAGAGGCTCGCCAGCAGGTGGCAAGCCTGCTGAACTGCCAGCCCGAAGAGATCATCTGGACCAGCGGCGCCACCGAGAGCAACAACCTCGCCATCAAAGGGATCGCTGCCGGCCATGCCGACAAAGGCCGTCACCTGCTCACCCAGGCCACCGAACACAAAGCCGTCCTCGATCCCTTCGCCCGCCTCGCCCGCGAGGGTTTCACCAACACTATCCTCCCAGTCGACGCCCGCGGCCGAATCAACGTCGACCAGCTCATCGCCAGCCTCCGCCCAGGCACGATCCTCGTCTCGATCATGCTGGCCAACAATGAGACCGGAACCCTCCAGCCGATCCGCCAGGTCGGCCAGATCTGCCGCGACCGCGGTATCCTCTTCCACGTCGATGCCACCCAGGCAGTCGGGCACGTGCCGGTGGACGTGCAGACTGACTGCATCGACCTGCTCTCCCTGTCCGGCCACAAGTTCTACGGCCCCAAAGGCTGCGGTGCCCTCTTCGTCCGTCGCCGCCCCGGTCTCAAGCTGTTGCCCCTCCTCGACGGCGGCCGCCACGAGCGCGGCTATCGCTCTGGCACGCTCAACGTTCCCGGCATTGTCGGCGTCGGCAAGGCCGCCGAGATCGCCCAAGCCGAGATGCCCCAGCACTCGCAGCGGCTCTCGGCCCTGCGCGACCAGTTCGAACAGACGCTCCTCTGCGAGGTGCCGCTGGTCACCGTCAACGGCGATCTCACCGGCCGCCTGCCGCATACGACCAACCTCTCCTTCGCCTACATCGAAGGAGAGAGCATCATGCTCGCACTGGACGATGTTGCCGTCTCCAGCGGCTCGGCCTGCACCAGCGCCAGCCTGCAACCCAGCCATGTCTTGGAAGCCATGGGCGTGAAGGGTACCCTGATTCACAGCGCCATCCGCTTTGGCCTGGGGCGCTCGACGACCGCCGAGCAACTGGACTACGTCGCAGCCAAGCTCGCAAAGGCGGTCTACCGCCTCCGCGAGATGAGTCCACTGTATGAGATGGCAATGGAAGGGATCGATCCTGAGACGGTTCGCTGGCCTGACGGATCGCACTGACCTCCGCAGGCGCGAACATTTGTGGTAACACCGGCACCCTTTCCCAAACGCTCTTTCCCAGATATCTCCCAGATGGTTGACAGTCCATTCAGGCGGTGTTACCTTTTTAATAATTCGTAACACCTATCGCAGGCGGGGTCGTTCTGTGTTGGATCGGCACCCGCGGCGGCGCAAGGGAAGGATGTGAGGCGACACATCGGTGTTCATCAACGGTGGCCTGCGATGGTCGGTGCTTGAGTCGCTGACACTCGATGCGGCGGTGGGCACCACGGTTTCGGGCGAAGGTCCGAATGTGTTCGCGACCATGGGTCTTACCTGGGTCTTCTGATACGGAGTGAGTCATGCATATTCCTGATGGATTCGTTGATGCTCGGACGGCAATCGCCACCGGCATCCTGTCCGCGGCCGGTTTGGGAGTGGCATTAGCGCATGCCCGCAAGCACCTTCCTCCGCGGCGCGTGCCGCTTCTTGGCCTGGCGGCGGCGTTTGTATTTGCCGCGCAGATGCTCAACTTCCCGGTAGCCGGGGGCACCAGTGGCCACTTGATCGGCGCCGTGCTGGCCGCCGCGCTGCTCGGACCCAGTGCGGCGGTGATTGTCTTGTCGGCAGTGCTTATTGTGCAGTGCTTCGTCTTCGCCGACGGCGGGATTACGGCGCTCGGCGCGAACATCCTCAACATGGGCCTGATTGGTGGTGTGGGCGGGTGGGCTGTCTATGCTGCGATCAGCCGGGTCATCAAAGGTCTTTTCGGACGAATCGTCGCGGCCACGTTCGCGGCCTGGTGCAGCACGGTGCTGGCCTCGATCGCCTGTGCGGGCGAACTGGCGACTTCGCATACCGTGCCATGGTCCACGGCGTTTCCCGCGATGGCGGGCGTCCATATGCTCATCGGCATCGGCGAGGGAGTGATCACGGCGATCGTCCTCTCGGCGGTATGGCAGGCGCGCCCCGAGCTTTCCAATGAGGCGGCGATGTCGGCGCCCAGCGGCACATACAAGCCCCTGCTGGCCTATGGAACGCTCATCGCACTCGGTTTAGCGCTATTTGTCTCGCCGTTTGCCTGCCCGTGGCCGGATGGTCTGGACAAAGCTGCCGAGACCCTCGGGTTCAAAGATAAGGAATCCGAGCAGCGTGCGATACCGGCGCTGGTGCCCGAATACAAGATGCCTGGCATCAGTTCCGAGGGCCTCGCGACTTCGATCGCCGGTGTTACCGGGACCTTGGTTGTATTTGGCCTGGCATGGGGCCTTGCTCGCGTTCTCGTACCGCGTAAGTCCCAAACGCCACCTCCAAGCGATCTCGCTTGAGACAGGATTGATCCGTGCACAGCCAGCATCTGGATCGCTATAGCGGGATCAAGAGCCCGATCCATGGCCTGTCGGCCGCGGTCAAACTGACTGCGGCCATAGCCATGATTCTGGCGATGGTGGCCTTGCCAATAGGGCAGGCGCCCTATCTCGCAGTGCCGGCGCTGATACTGGTGGCAGCGGGGCTGCTGAGCCGGATTCCGCCGCGATACCTGCTGCGACGACTGCTTCTGCTTGAGCCATTGGCCGTGGGCATCGCGGTGATGGCGGTGTTTCAGCCGGGCGGTGTGAGGCTGATGGTGTTTCTGGTCGCACGCGGCACCCTGTGCCTGGCGACGATGATCCTGCTGTCCAGCACGACTTCGTTCTCCGAGATCCTGCGAGTGTTCAAGACGCTCCGCGTTCCAGCCCTGCTGGTCACAACCCTGGCGCTGATGTACCGATACATGTTTGTACTCGCCGACGAGAGCCACCGCATGCGGCGGGCCAGAATGGCGCGCACATTCACGAGGGATCGCCGACGGCAGTGGCGGATACTGGGAACGGTCGCCAGCCAGTTGTTCATCCGCGCCAGCGAACGGGCGGAGCGAGTGTACGCCGCGATGTGTGCACGCGGTTGGCAATGAGCGGCATAGTGAGCGACATAGTTAGGCCAGCCGGGTCGTGACGGTTACATTGTTGTGCCATCGGCAGTTGCGGTTCCAAGGTGGACCGAACTGCCGGGACGTCATAACAAGGGAGTTGAGTCAATGCGCGGCAGTCGAGACTTTATCGCGGCGATGATCGCATGCGTCCTCAGTGTCATGAGCCTGTCCAGTGCAACGGCCCAGCAGCCCGCCGGCAAAGTCGTCATCTACTCCAGCATCGACGAGCCCTATGTGACTCCGCTGGTCAAACGCTTCGAGCAGAAGACCGGCATCGCCGTGACGCTGATCACTGATTCCGAAGCGACCAGGACCGCCGGTCTGGTCGAGAAGATCGAAGCCGAAAAGGACAACCCCCGAGCGGATGTCTACTGGGGCAACGAGATCTTCCACACCATCCGCCTCGCCGAGCAGGGCGTCTTCGCCCCCTATCACTCGCCGGCCGCCGCCGACATCCCCGCCCGCTGGCGCGACAAGGATGGGCTCTACACCGACATCGGCCTGCGGGCGCGCATGATCGCCCTCTCCACCCGCCCGCAGTTCAAGGACCTCGTCGGCAAGATCAAAACGATGCAGGACCTGACCAACCCCGCGCTCAAGGGCAAGATCGGCGTCTGCCATCCCGGCTTCGGCACCGCCACCGGCCAGTTCGCGGCGCTCTACGTGGTCCTCGGCGAACCGAAGTACAAACAGTTCGTCGAGGGCCTCAAGGCCAACGACGTGAAACTGCTGGGCGGCAACTCCGCCGTCGCCGAGCAGGTCTGCGCCGGCACCCTGGCCGCCGGGCCGACCGACAATGATGATGTCGCCAACGCCAAAGCCGAAGGCGAGAAACTCGACGGCATCGTGCCCGATCAGGCTGGCATCGGCACGCTCTTGATCCCGACCACCATCGCTCTGGTGAACAAGGCGCCGCATGCCGACAATGCCCGGAAGCTGATCGACTTCCTGCTCGACCCGGCCATCGAGAAGGAACTGATCGACGGGCGATACCTGGCCTACTCGGTCCGGTCGGCCGACAAGGAAGTCAAAGCGATGGACGTCGACTATGCCAAGGTTGCCCAGTCCATGCGCAAGGCGGTGGAACTGGCCCTGTTTATTCTCCAAGATCGGAAATAGCCGGCCGTAATGGCTGACGGCTGCGTGTGCCATGGCCCGATGGACTGCATTCGCGACCAATAACCGGCGGGCCTGCAAGGCTCGTCCCTTGTCCTTTGCCCCAGCGGCACTGGCCGCGCCTTCGGTCCTGCTGCTGGCAGTCTGCTGTGCGTTGCCTCTGGCGTGGCTGGTGTGGACCGTTCTTGTCAGTCCCGAAACTCGCAGCGGTCTGGCGCTCTCCTGGTTCCGATGGGCGCTGCTGGGCCGAACGGTCCTCTACAACCTCGCCGTGGGTATCCTGGCGACCCTCATGGCGTTGCCGGCCGCACTGGTGGTGGGGCGGGGGCCGCTCCTGCTTCGCCGACTCCTCTGGGTCGTGCTGCCGGTGGGCCTGATGATGCCCTCCCTGGCGTATGCCTACGGCTGGTCCCAGTTCGTGCGCCTTTGCCGCCCCGGCTTTGACGCAATCGGCATCAGCTTCGCCCCCGCATCATGGGCCGATGTCGCCCGCTGCGTTTGGACCCTGGCAGCCTGGCTCTGGCCCATCCCGGCCGTGGTGATCGGTCTGGCGCTGCGCCGGATGGATGTGACCGTACAGCAGCAGGCCGTGCTCGAAGGCGCACTGTGGCGCATCACACTGCGGCAACTGCGCAGCCCGATCCTCGCGTCGGTCGCCGCCGTCACCTTGCTGGCGACACAGGAGTTCGCAGTCTACGAGCCGACCGGCATCAGCGTCGTTGCCACCGAGGTGCGCATGGTCTTCGAGACCGGCGCCTTCAGCGGCCTGGCGCAGTCCGTCGACCCCGCCGCGGCGCAATCCTCTCCCACACAGGCGAGTCGAGCCGCCGCCGCCGTAGCCACCGCATTGCCCCTGCTGGCCGTAACGATCCTCCTGGCCGGTGTCGTCGCAGCCGGCTCGACGCGCACGGACTACGCCGACCCCGTTGCCACCGGCGATTGGCCACGCGCCCTGCGCTCGCCCGTGTGGGCCGCGATCGCGAGCGTCACGCTTGCGGCCATCACCCTCGGCGTGCCAGTGGTCTCGCTAGTCATGGCAATGCGCATCGGCCTGTCTCCGTCTCGCATCTGGACCGAATTCGGCCCAGAACTCACCGGCGCACTACTCGTCGCCGCCGGCACGGCCGCGCTGTCGCTCCTGCTGTCACTCGTCGCCGTGGCGGTCTGGGTCCGCGGCTCTCTCCTGCTCGCCGGACTCACGTTCCTGATCGGCGGCCAGCTCCTGGCAATCGCGATGATCCGCATCTGGAACCCGCCCGCGTTCGCGTGGATCTATGATGCGTTCCCGCTCCCGATCATGGCCTACCTCGGCCGGTTCGGCTGGCTGTCGCTGGCCGCGGCACGCGGTAGCTGGACCAGCCGATGGGATGAACTTCGCGACATGGCCTCGCTGGACGGCGCCGGCCGGGCGCGCACAGCGATGTGGGTCCTGTGGCCGCTCGCCTGGCCGTCGCTCGTGGCCGCGGCGCTGCTCGCCGGCACCCTCTCGATGACCGAAGTCGCGGCCACCGTTCTGCTTCAGCCGCAGAATCCCCGAGTCCTGACCCCAATGCTGATGAGCTGGGTCCACATGGCCCGTTATGATCCGATGATCGAAGCGTCGCTGCTGCTGATGGCGATGGCGCTGGTCCCCACTCTGGCCGCCGTCGGTCTCTGGTCATTGAGCCAGCATCTTGCCGGCCGCGCCGCTGCGGCCGCCAACGCGGGCAAGTGCGCATCCGGGTCACGATCGCGATAGCGGAACCACCCCGCAGCGGTGGTGCGAAGATCTCACCGCCGGAACCACATCGCCAGGAAGCACTCGGCCACCAGCAGGCCCGCCGCCATGGCCAGCAGACTCCAGCCCAAGTCGCGAGACTCATTCGTGTCGCGCTCGCCCGACGTGGCAAGTCCTGCCGCCCATCGTACAATGCCCGGGTATGCCTATTGAAAGAAACCATCCCGAGGCGTCGAAGTTCAACCCCTCTGTCCACGTTCCCTATAACCTGCGCGCCCAAGATTTCCTGATGGCGATGCAGGATGTGTATGACTTCTTCTATGACGTGAACACGCTTCTGCTCAACAAGGGATTGGAGCGTCTCGATGATATGCTGCGCCCCGCGATCATGTCCGGCTTGCTGTCGGACATGCTAACAGCGAGCCTGGCAAGACACTCGCGAAGTCTGGTTCAGAATACCTACTTCAATGGGCACCCCGACCTGCTCGTGCAGGGGATCTACCCCAAGAACGCCGCGAAGTCCGGGAGGGAGGGGATCGAGATCAAGACCACCCGCAAGAAAGGCGGGGCGGTGGATACACACGGTGCCCGAGAGCAGTGGATGTGCGTCTTTGTGTACGATGTCGACAACCAGACGGAACCTGCGACGAACCGAAGGCCCATGACCTTTGGCGAGGTCTATCTGGCCCACGTCTCCTGCGATGACTTCCGCCGCAACGCGCGAGGCGATCTCGGCACGCGCACTGCCACCCTTGACGCGGAGGGTATCAGAAAGTTTCGAAAAGGGTGGGTGTATCTTCTCCATGGCCCATCGCCGCAAGACGCGGAATAGCTTTTGTTGCGACCGCCACATAGGTCGCATCCAATTCAACGCCGATGCTGGCGTATCCCACCGCTTCTGCGGCCGCCAGAGTCGAGCCTGATCCAGCAAAGGGATCCAGCACGATGCCCTCTCCCAGCGGAAGCGATCCTCTTACCACCTGCCGCAGAAACGCCTGTGGCTTTAGACTGGGATGGGGTGCCAGCGCACGCTCCTGCTTTCTGGTGGGGTGTGACTGGATGACATCCCCGAATGGCCGGTCTGCCGATGGGCGCCGCAGTCCACCCGTTTTCCAGCGACGAAGGTTATCCTGTACTCGGCCCTCGATCGGCTTGCGGAAAATCAGCCATGGTTCCCACATGGACCGTGCCATGACGCTAATCCCCGGAAACTCCTCGTGAGCATTCTTCGGCCTGTCTCCGCCCCGCATGGTCATGACCAACCGGACGACTTCGCCCCGTCGCTCGAATCCTGCCTCGCTTAGCGCCCACGCAACGCGATACGAGAACAGGGGATTAGAGGCCACAATGACGTTCGCCCCAGGCACCAAAACCGGTAGCAATGCCCGGGCCCACTTACCAAAGAATGTTGTCAAATTCGTCAAGGCATCCGCGTCCAGCACCGTGAACCGCGGTAAGGGCGCCCGCTGATGTCCGTCAAACGACGGTGGAATCCGCCAGACGCCTCCCTTCCCTTGTCGCAGCTTCGCTTGCTCCTTCGCCGTGTATTCCACGAGACCGTAGGGCGGATCGGTTACCACGGCATGAATGCTTCGCTCCGGCTGCGCCCGAAGCCACTCCATGCAATCCGCTTGGTACAGCCGGGACTTGCCGTAAATGACTGCGGGCTCAAAGCCGCGATCCATCGCCACGGCCTGAACATCGTCGTTATGCTCTCCATGGCACAGTGCGTACGATCCGTGCTTCGTAGACTCGAAGAGAGTGCCCCTGTTGAGCCGCAGATACGACCGGACCGACGAAGACGCCATCGTCTTGATCTTCGCTGCCACCGCTCCACGGATTTCCGCCACCGAGGCCTCTGTTCCACGCTCCGCCAGAAAGCTCACAATCGCGTCGCGAATCTCACCGGGTCTGCATCGCTGGTCCATGGAGATCTCCTTTTGCCTGCCTCATAGTGTAGACGTCTGGACGTCTATTGGCAAGATATCCATTCCTTCGTGTGCCCGATGCGTAGAACGCGAAGATTGGACCGGCCGCGAACGATGCTCACCGCCGGAACCACATTGCCAGGAAGCACTCGACCACCAGCAGACCCGCCGCCATGGCCAATAGACTCCAGCCCAAGTCGCGAGACTCGCTCGCGTCGCTCTCGCCCGAGGGAGGCTGATCCTGCTCGAACTGCATCGCCACGTCGCCCAGGGCATGACGCAGGCTCGCGCCGTCGAGCGTCCGCAGATCAGACTCGGCCGCCGGGAAGTTTAGGGCGATAGGGTAGACCGCGCTACCGGTCTCCAGGCGATACACGCCCGGCCGGTCCAGCGACGCCGAACGATAGGCCATGTGTCCGCCGGCCGACGTGCCCAAGTCAAGCATCAGCGGATTGCCCGAAGGATCCAGCAGCCGCGGGTTGCCGCTCAGCGGCACGCGCGGCGGAACCGACAGCCGCTGCCCGACAGTGAGATTCATCCACTCATCGCCCGCGCTGACCGTGCCGGCGAGGATCTCGTGAACCAGCGCCACATAAGCGGGCTTCGCCGGCAGGGTGGTCCAACGCGAGTCGGCCGACGTGGCTACGAACACCACCTGCCCGGCTTCCACGGTCTGCAGGACGATGGCCGGGTCGCCGTTGGCGAAGTCCAGCACGCGCTGTGCCTGGGTCGCCACCGGCAACTCCATCTGCCAATAAGCGAAGATGCGGGCCGTCGCCAGGCCGCTTTTCTCCTCGCCACGGAAGACCGACAGCAGCGGATGGAGAACGCCGGATGGCTTGAAGGCGAAGTGCTGTGGCTCTGCCCCCTCGGGCGTTTGTACCTTCCGCACCAAGGGCCCGGGTAGCAGTCCTCGCGAGGTCAGGTCGCGGTTGTAGGCTTCCGAACTGACGTTGTCGCCCATGAACAGGATCAGCGAACCGCCGTCGCGGACAAACCGCGCCAGTTGGTCCGCCTGGTTGGCCGTCACGCGCGCGACATTGGTCAGGATCACAGCCTGGAAGTCCGCAAGCGCCCGGCCGGAAAGCTCAGCTTCGTTGATCGCCTGAAAGGCGACCGGACTCGCCGAATTCTCACTCGAGCCCCTGGTCGGCTTCCCAGGCGACAAGGCGGTCTCGAGAAAGCTCGCCGACGACCCCATCGCGCCGCCGTCGTGATCGCCCTCGACGATCAGCACATTCAGCCGGCCGACCACATCCATCGCGCGATAGCGAACGTTGTCCACGCTCAGGCGATCCTCCGGCGAGAGCGTGGCCGTCAGCCGACGCGGGCCGGGCGCGCCCAGGACCACTTGCGGAAGCACCTGCGGCGCTGTGTCGACCGACAGCGGAATGTTTGCCTGACCTGGCAGCGCGGCATCGCCCAACTGCCACTGCAGTGCTCCGGACGCGCTGTCGCCATAGGCGCGGACCGTGGCAGCGAAGTCGGCCGGAATGGCCGTCGACGCGAAATTGCCGTTGATGCGCAGGTCGGTGATCGCCAGGTTGGATTGCCGAGCGAGTCCGAGGTTATAATGCACGATGCGGTACAGCCCCGCGAGTTGCGGCCCAACCTGCTGCAGACCTTCGCTGCCTGCGCCTTGCCAGGCGCTGCGGGTGGAATCAGTCAGCACGTGGAGTGTTCGCTGCTGCGGTGTGTTCCCTTGGCGGGCCAGTTCCAGTGCCTGCTGGAGTGCGCCCGGTAGGTCAGTGGCGGCAAATGTCTGAGGGACTTGGTCGATCACGGCCGCGGCGGCCGCCAGGTCGTACGTGATACTGCCGACAACGGCTGGCCGGCCGGGCGTGCCATCATCGGCCGATCGAGCAGCCGTGGTGATGATCGCCACCGCATCCTGTCCCGAATGCAGCCGCGACAGGATTCCCTTGGCGACCAAACGGGCCTGATCGAGATGGGTGTGAGCGGTGGGGCGGTCGGCGAGGTAGCCCATCGAGCCACTGTTGTCGATCACGATCACATGCAGCCCCGACGACTGCCCGAAGATTCGCCCGGCCGCACTGTCGGAGCAGGCCACCGGCCTCGCCAGAGCCAGCCCGGCCAGCGCGATCGCCGACGAGCGCAGCAGCAGGAGAATCAGGTCCTGGAACTTCAGCCTCCGCCGATTCTGCCGCATCGCCTCCAGCAGGTATTCCATCGCGGCCCATCGCACGACCCGATACCGCCGCCGGTTCAGCAGATGAATGATGATCGGAATCGCCACCAGCGCCACCGCGGCCCATGCGAAGGCCGGAGCAAGGAAGATGGATGCCAGAGGGAGAGTCGAAGATGGAGGCATGGGCAGCGTCATGAGTTCATCATCTCAACATGCTTGTGGGTGCCAGTTTGATTCCCTGATGTCAGCCATGGTCTGCGTCTCCCATTGCAGTGCCCAAGATCATACCGTCAACACGTGCCAGGGGCATCGCCGGCAAACTGGTGGCAGGGAGAGTAACGATTCTGAAATACGTAACTCCATTTTTTCGCGCAAAATGGAGTTTGCAACTCCAAATTGTATAGAAAAATGGAAGTGACAGGTCCAGGTTGCCCTAGCTGATTGGTACGAGCCTGCAAATGCAGGCCTTATCGCAGACTGGACCTCTAGCGGATGCTCGCGGCCCGCGTCGCCAGGAAGTTACTCAGGGCGATGTCCAGGTTGTCCGATGAGTTCATCCGCGCAAAGTCGATCCGCAGCCCGCGGCAGTCGTGACGGATGGTCTCGGTGGCGCGGTTGAGACTCTCGAGATAGCTGCGGCGCAGCGCCACCGGGTCGGCCATCAGTTTGCCCATCGACTCCATTCCCTCGAAGAGCGTCGGATCGTCGAATGGGAAGGTGATCTCGTTGGGATCGAGGATCTGCATCGCGATCACCTCGTGCTTGCGATGACGGATATGCCGAAGCCCGCGGCGGATGGCGGAGAGGTCGTCAAAAAAGTCCGACAGGATTACCAGCAGGCTGCGATGGGTGACCTTCTCGGCCAGTTGTTCCAGTACCGCGCCGACCCCGGTCTTGTCCTTGCGAGTGGCCTGTGAAAGCTCCTGCACCAGCAGCTTCCAGTGGCCTGGCGAGTTGCTCGGCTTGATGAATCGGCGAAGGTCCTCGTCAAAGACGGCCAGGCCCACCGCATCCTGCTGCCCGATCGCCATGTACGCCAGCGACGCCGCGATCGCCGTCGCGTGGTCGTACTTGGTCCAGACCTTGCCCTCGGCGTCCTTCACGCTGCCATAGGTCATGCTCTCGCTGGCGTCGACGATGCAGATGAGCTGGAGGTTGGTCTCCTCCTGATACTGCTTGAGGTAGATGCGGTCGGTCTTGGCCAGCACCTTCCAGTCCACGTGGCGGATGTCATCCCCGGCGACATACGGCCGATGCTGGGCAAACTCAACCGATATCCCCTGATACGGCGACCGATGCATCCCCGCCATCAGCCCTTCGACGATCAGCCTGGCGCGCAGATCCAGCGCCGCGATCCGCGCCAGCGTCCGCGGGTCCAGATACCTGCGATAATCTTCAGTGGACTCGGGCATAGTCATCCCAAACCATCGGATACAAACCAACCGCGAAGGCGCGAAGGACGCGAAGAGAACGCGAAGAAGACCTAGTCGAACCTGGCCTCCGATCTGATGACGCGTTTGATGGCATTCTTCAGCACAACCACATTGAAGTTGATTAGCAGCGCCAATTCCAGTTGCAGGGCGCACAGGTAGGCGAGGCACTGCGCTCGATGGATCTCACTTAGTGCATCAACGACTTTCAGTTCCACGACAAGCTGTCTGGCAACGAGCAGGTCGACGCGGCCTTGGCCAACGAGTCTGTCTTTGTAGTAGACCGGCACGGGCGCCTCACACTCGTGAGGGATTCCTCTCAGCGTGAGTTCGTGAGAGAGCGCCTTTCTGTACACGCTTTCGGGTAAGCCCGGCCGTAGGGTGGCATGCACCTCAATGCACGCCCCAATGACGGCAGACGCCAGCGTCTCCAGTTCATCAGAAAGCCCCGAGTCGCCGCGATGCTGAAACTCCGTATAAGCCATGGTGCCTCTTGTTCTCCACCCGGTCTTCTTCTTCGCGTTTCCTTCGCGTTCTTCGCGCCTTCGCGGTTGCATGTCTCTTCTGCCTACTTGGCCAGCACCTTCTCCACCCCCGCGTTCACCGCCTCGTGCTGCTGGGTCGGCACATAATCCAGCAGCTTCTGCACGATCGTCTCGGTCTTGATGCCTTCGGCCTCGGCGTTGAAGTTGGTCACGATGCGATGCCGCAGCACCGGCAGCGCCACCGCCCGGATATCCTCGGTCGAAACGTGATAGCGGCCCTTAAGTAGCGCCCGGGCCTTGCCCGCCAGGATCAGGTACTGGCTGGCTCGCGGGCCGGCGCCCCATGTGACGAAATTGCGCACGAAGTCGGGCCCCTTGCCCTCTTCGCGGCGAGTCAGCCGGGTCAGGGCCAGGGCATATCGAATCACGTGGTCCGCCACCGGCACCTTCCGCACGATCTCCTGCAGCAGCAGGATCTCCTCGGCGCTCAGCACGTGCTTCAACTCTACCTGCTTGCCGGCCGTCGTCAGCCGCACGATCTCAAACTCTTCATCCTCGCTGGGATACCCAACGTTGATGTTGAACATGAACCGGTCGAGCTGCGCTTCGGGCAGCGGATAAGTTCCTTCCTGCTCGATCGGGTTCTGCGTTGCCAGCACGAAGAACGGCTGGGGCAGCCGGTGCTGCTTGCCCCCGGCCGTCACCTGGTGTTCCTGCATCGCCTCCAGTAGCGCCGCCTGGGTCTTGGGCGGCGTGCGGTTGATCTCGTCGGCCAGGATGACATTGGCAAACACCGGCCCGCGCACAAACCGCAACTGCCGCGTCCCCGTCGCCCGATCCTCTTCTATCACTTCGGTGCCGGTGATGTCCGACGGCATCAGGTCCGGCGTGAACTGGATGCGGCTGAACGCCAGCCCCAGCGTCCGCGACAGCGTGGAGATCAGCAGCGTCTTGGCCAGCCCCGGCACGCCCACCAGTAGCGCGTGCCCGCGGCAGAACAACGCAATCAGCAGTTCTTCGATCACCTGATCCTGGCCGATGATGATCTTGCCCAGTTCGGCGCGGATATCCTGATATCCCTTTTGAAGTCTCTCGACGGCCGCCAGTTCATCCCCCGCCAGTGGCGTGGCTTCATTGTCCATGAACGCTCCTGTTGACTGACAAGACTCTGGATCGTGCGAGCACGATTGTAATCGCCATCGCCAACAATGGGAGAGGCGGGGGGCGAGGTTTCCTTTCAAGACGCAGCGGAATCACTGAGACCGCAGTGGGGTACAGGGTTGCCATGACGCGGTTCTGAGTGTCATGGCTCCTGTTCGGCCAGAGCGCGACTCGCCCGGAGTCATGCTCTACGACCCCGATGGCGGAATAATTTGCAATCCTGTCTGGCATGTGTAAGAATCTTGTCTTATGCGAAACACTTCTCCTGCTGTACGCGTGCTGCGTCTGTTGATCGGTTTTGCCGTGCTGCTGAGTGTGGGAGTCAGTCTGATCGCCAGTCAGCCTGCGATGGAATCTCTCCGCGGACGCCTGATTCCGGCCTGCATGGCGCTGCTACTTGGCATTGGCGTGGTCGGGATGCTACTGGGGTTGTGTGGCATGCTACGCCGCAGTGAAGAACTTCTGAGGCAGGCCGAGTCGCTTCTGACCTTGCAGCGCAGTGCGATGGAGAGCAGTTCCAGCGACCATGGCAATCAGCGGCCGATGGCGGTTCCGCGGCCTGCGGCGTTCAGCCCGTCCGGGCAACTGGGGTTGGCGCCGGAACTGTTCTGTGATCGCGAGATGTCGAGCGATGCGCTGGCCCTGCAGCTCTTCGGCGAGATCAAGACGGAGATTGCCCGGCGCAACTGGCGCAAAGCCAGGATGACGGCTCACCGGCTCATGGAATCCTGCCCGGACCATCCCAAAGCGACCGCCACTCGCGCCCAAATGAAGCTGATTGAGGAGAACGCCGAGGTCGAGCAGCGACGTGAAATCGAGTTGCGGATCGGGCAACTGCTCAAGGGCGGCCGGTATCTTGAGGGCATCCAACTGGCCGAGGGACTCATCAAACAGTATCCTGCGTCTCCGCAGGCCAGGGCCGCCGAGCAGTTGCTGCCCCGTCTTCGTGACCGGCTTGCAGGAAGGGAACTGCAACCAACCTGACCGGCCGTGTTCATAACAACTCACGCCGGATCGTATCCACTGCCGCCCCACGGATGACATCGGGCGATACGTTTGACGGCGCGCCAGCTTCCCCGCCACGGCCCGTATTTCCTCGCAGCATCGATGGCGTACTGGCTGCAACTCGGCTGAAACCGGCACTGCCCACCCAGCACCCGCCCGAGCGTTACTCGGTACAGCAGCACCAGGAGGATGATCAGTCGTGTTGCCATGGACAGGCCGCCGGTCAGAGGAGGTTGTTTTCGTCCTTCAGCAGGCTGGCGTGAGGCAAGCTGCCTCGCACATCGGGCAGCCCGGTGAGAAAGATGGCGTCAAACTGGTGATGATGGTACGCCTGATGGACAAACTCATTCCATTGGTTTGGGTTTAAGCGGCTTCAGTAGCTGTTGGAAACAAGCGGCCATGAAAGTAGCCCTCCTTCACGCCAGGTCGCCTTGGATTGGCCGGTCCGGCGCCTCGACCGGCCGGCGTTCCCATCGGGCTGCCAGTGTCGTGGCCAACTCCCGCAGGGTCTTCATATAGCGTTCCAACGGCATTGGACCGTGTGGCCGCACTACCACCAGCCAGTCAAAGCCCTGGGGCAACTCGTGCTGCTGCAGCCGATAGGCCTCGCGCAGCAGCCGCTTGACCCGATTGCGCCGCACAGCGTTGCCGAGCCTCTTTGAGACACTGATCCCCAGCCGCGATCGCTTGCCTTCATTGCCCAGCAGGAAAAGAACCAGCGGCCCACCACCCTGGCGAAAGCCCGCCTTGTAGACCGCATCAAACTCCGCCCGTGAGCAAAGATGCTGCGACCTCTTGAACCCATTCTTAGCCTGCTCAGGTTTCATACGGGCTTCAGCATTCAGCATTCAGCATTCAGCATTTAGCATTTAGCATTCAGCATTTAGCATTTAGCATTCAGCATTTAGCATTCAGCATTCCGACTTCTGCACTCAATGAATGCCCTTGTCGCTCAGCCAACGCTCAGCATCCAGGGCGGCTTTGCACCCCATCCCGGCTGCCGTGATCGCCTGCTTATACGTCGGGTCGGCCACATCGCCCGCGGCAAAGACGCCTTCAACACTGGTATACGTCCGCCCCGGGTCCGGCAGCATTATGAACCCCTTGCCATCCACCTGCACCTGACCACTGAGGAACTTCGTATTTGGCGTGTGCCCGATCGCGGCGAACATGCCGGTGGCTTCCAGGACGCGGGTCTGGCCGGTCTTGACGTTCTTCACGCGTACGCCGGTCACACCATGGGCATCATCGCCCAGCACTTCGTCGACGACCGAGTCCCATACCGGCTCAACCTTCGGATTCGACAGCAGCCGCTGCGCCATGACTTTGCTGGCCCGCAGTTCCGTACGGCGATGCACCAGGTAGACCTTGGACGCGAATTTCGTCAGATAGCTGCCTTCCTCCGCCGCCGAGTCGCCCCCGCCGACCACCACCACCGGCTTCCCGCGGAATCGTGGCAGGGCCCCATCGCACACCGCGCAGGCCGACACGCCGCTGTTCTTGAACTTCGCCTCGGATTCCAGCCCGATGTAATTCGCGCTCGCCCCCGTGGCGATCACGACCGTATGCGCTTCATAGCTGGCGCCCCCGGTGTCCTCGATCACAAACGGCCGGCGGGAAAGGTCCACCCGCGTGACATCCTCTGTCATGATGCGCGTATCAAAGCGCATCGCCTGCTCGCGCATCGCCATCATGAGGTCGGGTCCGAGTATCCCCTTGGGAAACCCTGGAAAATTCTCCACTTCCGTCGTCAGGTTGAGCTGCCCCAGCGGAAGCGTGCTCTTCAGCCGGTTCTCCTCGCTGATGGCCCCTTCGATGACCAGCGGGTTCAGATTCGCCCTCGCCGCGTAAATCGCGCAGGTCCAGGCGGCCGGTCCCGATCCGATGATGACGATCTTCTCTGCCATGAGTCTTTTTCCCTTTCCCCGCGATTGTAGCTAAGATCAGGTCAAAATGAACGTGTCCTTGTCCGACAGAATTTTGCCGTCTGACCCCGTGTCACCCACGCAGCGAAAGCCCGACTGGCTGCGCATGAAGATGCCCCACGGCCAAGGCTATTCCCGGCTCCACGAATTGGTCGCCACCAATCGCCTCCACACCGTCTGCCAATCCGCCAAGTGCCCCAACATGGGCGAATGCTGGGCCGCCGGTACCGCCACCCTCATGATCCTGGGCAATGTCTGCACCCGCTCGTGCCGATTCTGCAACATCGCAACCGGCCGCCCACCCGAACTGGATCTGGACGAACCCCGCCGGGTTGGCGATGCCGTTGCCAAAATGCACCTGCACCACGTCGTCATCACCAGCGTCAATCGCGATGAACTGCCCGACGGCGGGGCGGGCGTCTGGGCCGAGACCATCCGCCAGGTCCGCCTGCAATCCCCCGGTACCACCGTCGAGGTCCTCATCCCCGATTTCTGCGGCCACTGGGATGCGCTCCAACTCGTCCTCGACCAGAAGCCCGACATCCTCAACCACAACTTGGAGACGGTTCCCCGCCTCTACCGCACCGTCCGCCCGCAGGCGAAGTATGAACGCTCCCTCCAACTCCTCCAGATCGCCAAACAGCAGGGCTTCACCACCAAGACCGGCATCATGGTCGGCATCGGCGAAGAACTGACCGAGATCGAGTCGCTGATGGACGACCTCGTCGCCATCTCGTGCGACCTGCTGACGATCGGCCAGTATCTCCAGCCTACGCCGCAGCACCTGGCCGTGGCCCGCTGGGTCCACCCCGACGAATTCGTCCGCTTCAGAGACATTGGCCAGGCCAAGGGCCTGCGCCACGTCGAGAGCGGCCCGATGGTCCGCAGCAGCTACCATGCCGCCGAGCAAGTCCGCGTTCGCCCGCAGCTCTGATCTCGCCCCCGCGCCGCGCACGCTGTGACCTCACGGTTCCCGGTCGCCACCGTTCACCGACGCACCAGCCATTTGGGTGCTCCACTGGATATCGCTAATGATGTTGAACTTCGTAAAATGACGCGCCATGACAGAACAACCTCTTCTGAAGATCATTGACGTCGGTTCCCTGCTAGGTCTTGGTGCGAACTACGCCTATCTGCGCCGCAAGGTGCTCTTGCCGAGTTCTGGCAGCGGCGAACTGCGGCTGGCCGCACGCCAATATGCGATGGTCTGGGTGAATGGCGTCTATGTGGGGCGGACCTTCGAGCGGGCGCACGAGGATGAATTGCGCTGGCGCCGGTTTGATCTGGCGCCGCATCTCACGGCCGGAGAAAATGTCATTGCGGTGCTGGTGCATCGATGGCTGGACCAGGATAGCAACGCGCCGGGAGTCGCAATCGTTGGCCAGTTTCTGCTGGCCGTCGGGGGACAGGCCGGAGGTGAAGACCTGGCCGAGGGGTGGCGCCTCGCCGAGGCCTGCGAATACAGGCCTGCCCGTCGGCACAACACGCTGATCGGCCATGAGGAACTGCGCGACTTGCGGCTGGAGCCGGCCGGCTGGAAGAGGCCGGGGTTTGATGACAGCGCGTGGCGGCCGGCGGTGCCTTTGGTCCCGCAAGGGATACGGCTCGCGCTCTCGCCGCTGCGGGCACTGCGCGAGCAGCAGGTGGTGCCCTCACGAATCGTTCGGCAGGGGCGGCTGATTCCCGGGATGTTCGCCACAAGCCCCGCGCCCGATCGGTCGATTCGATGGCGCCTGGCAGTGCAGACCGCCCAGGCGCAAGCGTATTGGTTTTGCCTGCTCTGGAAGATGGGCGACCTGCTCTGGCTGGATGGGCAAGAGATTCCCCTGCCGATGGAGCCGCCGTTCCACTGGACCGAGAGTGTCGGTCCGATTCGCCTGAACCTGACTGAGGGCAGACACATCTTGGAAGGGCAGTTCCGGCCCGATACTGCCGGCCGGCCGCTGCTGCTTGGCTGGAAACATCAGATTCCCGCGCAGGGCGAGATCGAGTGGTTTGCCGACGCCGACCAGAGCTGGAAAGCGGCCTGTGACGCGCCCCGGCCGGCCCTGGACCTGGTGCCGCTGGCCTATGACATCCAAGACCGTCCCGGTGCAGCGCTGATGGCCGATGGAACGCTGGAGATTACCGCCACCGGTGATGAGCCAACCTGCGTACTACTGGAATTCCCCGCCAACTGCACCATGCTTCCGCAACTGGAATTTGCTGACGCCACGGCCGGGGCCGAGGTGGAACTGGTCTATGCCGAGCGGCTCAGCCAGGTGGAGGGGCTGCTCTTGCCGGCGCCCTATGCGTATACCGACCGGGCGATCCTGCGCGAGGGCAGGCAGCGGTGGGATATCTCTTTCCAGTACAAGTCTGCCCGCGTATTAATGGTCATCCTGCGCCCGCGGGGCGGGATGATCCGCCTGCAGCGGGTGACCGCCATCTATCGGCGCTACGACCACGTGGGCACAGGCCGCATCGAAAGCAGCGACCCGCGACTGGACCGCATCTGGGAGATCAGCCGGCACACGGTGGAGATGGCCAGCCAGGATCTGATGGTCGATGGACCCTGGCGCGAGCAGTTGATGTACATAGGCGACATCCTGGTGGCGCACCCAGCCGCATATCTGCTGTTCGCCAATGCGCACGAGATCGCCGAATGGGCGCATACCCTCTTTGCCCAAGGACAACGTGCTGATGGACTCTTCCAGCCCAATCAGCCCTGCCGGGTCGGGCCGGAGCAGGATCGGCTGCTCGATCAGGTGGTGCTCTGGCCGATCGAGTTGGAACAGCATCGGACCTATACCGGGCGATGCGAGTTCGTTCGCGAACTGCTGCCGAGCATGGTCAGGCTGATGGATGGCTTTGACACGCTGTTTGGCCAGTCGCCGTTGCAGGATCCTCGCTTGCGCGGATTGACGGGCTGGAACTGGGTGGATCACCCCGGCCTGGAGAATGGTCGCTCCCGCTCCATCCGGCATGAGGGGATTCCCACGGCGATCAACCTTCTGTATGTGCTGGCCCTGCAATCCTCCGTGCGGCTGTTGCGGGCGGAGAATTGCATCGCGGATGCAGATCGGCTTCAGTTGCGTGTTGAGCAATTGAGCCGGCTGCTGAAGCAGCACCACTGGGATTCAGGGCGTCAGGTCTTCGTGGACTGTGTGGTGGATGGCAAGGGCAGCCCGGAAGTGAGCATCCACGTGAATCTGCTGGCGATCGAGGCCGCTCTGGCGGACGAGCCGGGTGAACTGCTGGATCGCACATGGAATCGCCCGGACGTGCTGCAGATCTCCGGTTCGTTCTTCCGCTACCACCTCTTCGAGGTGCTGCATCGTCTGAACCGGCGGCCGGCGCTCCTTGACGAGATGCGTAACTGGTGGGGAAGCATGGTGGATGCCGGACTGACCTCGCTGCCGGAGATCATGCCCGTCAACGGTGAATGGGGTTCGAGCGTGGGGCACCCCTGGGGCGCCACTCCCTGCATTCATCTGGTGCGATCGATCGCCGGGCTCGAACCGCTCGAGCCGGGGTGGAAGCGCGTCCGATGCGACCCGTGCCTGGGCGATCTGGATCATCTGAACATCACGGTGCCGACACCCTATGGCCCGATCGATGCGAGCATGAGCAGAACGCCCGAAGGTGTGAGTGTGTCCATCCAGGCGCCTCGGGAAATTCAGTTTGAGGCGATGCATGGAGTGGATTTGAAGGTCCATGCACACGATCCAGTCGAGCCACGATAAGAAGACAGTCCCCGCCCCGCGCACCGTCTGTCTTTCGGGCGGACGTGACGGTATCTTCTGCCCCGATGTTGACCGCCCACACCGCAACTGGCGAGGGTCCTGGCCTCGTGCCGGAGTGCGAGGGTCCGTCACTGCGCTGGCTGTGGCTTGCCTGGATCGTGTCGCTCCCGCTGCTTCTGCTGTTTGCCGGGTCGTATTCCTGCGCCAGGACGCAGGAGGCCCGCGTCCTGGAGACGGCGTGGGAGATGACCCAGCGCGGGCAATCGTGGCTGTTGCCCGTCAGCAACGGCATCCTGCGCCTGCAGAAGCCGCCGATTCCCTACTGGATGGCGGCCGCGGGTTTCAGCATCAGCGGCGTCAATGAATGGGCCGGAAGGCTGCCGACGATCCTTGTGACCTGGCTGGCCCTTGGGCTGGCTGGCCTGATGGCCGCTCGCCTGTTTAGCCGGCGTGCGGGCTTGCTGACCCTCGGCCTGCTGCTGACGACCTACGAGATCTTTCGCTTCGGCCGACTCGCCGAGACCGACGCCCCGGCCGCCCTGGCGGTCACGATCGCCATCTGCGGTTTCTGGCGAGCCAGCGAGGGCCCCGCGCGACGGCAGCGTTTCGCATGGAATTGGCTGGCTGGGGTGGGCATCGGGCTGGCGCTAATGACCAAGGGCGGGCCGGCGCTCTTCCCCATCCTGTTCCTGGTTGGCTGGTCCGCCGCTAATCGCACATGGCGATATATCCTCGACTTCCTGTGTAGCGGCGCCTGGATTGCCGTCCTCGCGATCGGCCTGCCGTGGTACGTCTATCTTTACTTCACCGTGGGGCTCAAGGTCATCTGGATCGAACTGAATGTGGTGACGCAGGGGAATGATCACGGTTTGCCGTTCTATGCCGTCGGCTATCTGCTCATGCAGGCCACCGCGCCTTGGTGTGCCATCGTGATCGCGGCGCTGATCGAGGCCGGCCGACAATGTCGCCACGACCGGCGGCTGATGTTCATGGGCGTCTGGGTCCTCTCGATCCTGCTGCCCCTCACGCTGATCGGCAACAAGCAGATCCACTACCTCTTTCCGCTCATGCCGCCGGTGATGATCCTGTGCGCCTGGGTCACCGACGCGGTCTTCCGTGAGTCATCGCCAGCACGTGTTCGCAAGGTCGGGCCGATCCTGCTGTTGGGAACGATCTGGCTGTCGGTGCTGGCCGGGCCGGGGCTGCTGTTCGGAGCATTCAAAGCGATGGGCCACGTGGACCGCTTCGACTGGCTGCTCGCCGCCGGCACGCTCACCGGCGCCATCATCAGCCTGCTCGCGGTGCGCCGATATGGCCTGCTCAAAGGGCTGGCTGTCTATTGTTTTGTCCTGGCGCTGCTGCTGGCGAATCTATTCGGTTCGTGGGGTGCCCGCCTCAGTGGCAGCGAGGCTCGCGATACAGGCCGTGAACTGGTGACGCGCTACGGCGCAGGTCCCTATTTCTTCTGGGCCAACGCCCCGGACCTGTCGATGGTGTTTGCGATGCGTACGGTCTGTGCCGGCGCGCCCAACGAACAGGCGCTGCGCGACTGGCTCGACGCCAATCCGACGGGTGTCGTGCTGCTGGCCAGCGGTGCGGATAGGGCGATCAAGGCGGGCAAGACCAGGCCCGTGCCGCCGTTCCTGACTGAACTGGAGACCATCGGCAATGGCCAAAAGCGCATGAAGGTGTTCGCGCGCCGGCCGTAACGCCCGCCTGAGCCCGTCCGCGGCGGGGAACTCAGCTCTGCACTTCCTCGACCTTCTCCACATCCAGGTCGTAAAGGCTCACAACCCTTCCATTCTCCTTGACGACGCGGACGTGCAGCGTTCCGTAGACCTTGGCCAGACCGCTGAACACGGGCACTTTCCTTCCGCCGGGCGGCACCTGCACAAAGACCCGCTCCTGAACCTTGGGCGGACCGTTGAAGCAGCAGTTCTGGATCGAGTAGACCAACTGGAAGCGATCGACGTACGGGGCCGTGCTGGCGTCCACGTACATCTGGCCCACTAGGAACATCTTCTTGCCGTCCAGCGCGGCGTACTGGCTGGGCACGTCGGCCACCGTGCCGTCGACTTCATTGAACGGAAAGTAGCCCAGCGATTTCAGATCGACCGTCGTATATTCACCCGAAGTCTCGATCCCGCTGGACATGCTGAGCTTGGCGAATGTCCAGAACATCCACGCCAGTGGCAGGAGAATCACTGCTGCCACGACGACTACGCGTGGATTAACCCGGCCCAGCACGCTTTGCGACTTGTCGGTTTCGACTGCCATATCTGTTTCTATCGCTCAAATCGTCCTTGTTTTCAAGTGGCCGCTACCATTCATACTGCCGCCGCCGTCCGGCGGTTCGCGCCGTCACCCCAGCGGCAGAAGTGCCGCAGGGGGGTGGACCAGCCCCTATTCACTTGCCGCCTCTATATCATACGGACTCCACCTGAGACGGGCGCGTTTGCGGAAGTAGTAGTGCGCGGCGTCCCCGCCCGCACAGGACCACCGCACGCCTCCCCCGGGGCGTGCCCGTTTTTCCGGGCAACTGCAAGTTCCGCGTCAGCGAGTGTTTGGAGCGATTACGGTGCTGAAAGAGGTGTCGCCCTTTCAGGGCTCATTCAGAGTGAATGGTTCTTACCCAGGGCTGCGCGAGTACGCTTACCCTGGGCTTAAGAATGCCGCCCCGTTAGGGCTAAGAAATCGCCTGCCCGGAAAAATGGACACGCCCCCTCAAGCCGTCTGCGTGAAGTGCACTAGCGCATCGAGCGTATGCCGCGTGGCGCCGCTGTCGACCGCCTCTGAACAGCGGGCCCAGGCGGTCGGCAGGTCGGGGCTGTGGTCGGCCACCACCAGGGCAGCCGCCGCGTTGAGCAGCACGATGTCCCGCGCCGGACCATGTTTGCCGGCCAGCACGCTGCGGATCGCCTCGGCCGACTCATCGGCCGTGCTGACCTGCAGATCCGACAGCCGCGCATACGGCAAGCCAAGATCCTGCGGGCGGAACGTCCACGACGTCAGCTTGCCGTCCCGCAGTTCGGCCACACGGGTCGGGCCAAGGGTCGATAGTTCATCCAGCCCATCCTCGGCGTGGACGACCCAGGCGCGCACGCTGCCCAGTTCCCTCAGCACCGCCGCCAGGCGGTCGGTCAGTTCCGGAGTAAAGACCCCCATGAGCTGGTGGCGAGCCCCGGCCGGGTTGGTCAGAGGCCCCAGCAGGTTAAAGATCGTGGGGATACCCAGCGACGTGCGGGCCTGGCTGACAAACTTCATGGCCGGATGATGGCTGCGGGCAAACGCGAAACAGATGCTCGACTTGTCCAGGCAGGCTGGCAGCTTTTCCGCGGCGATCTCGATCTTCACGCCGAGCTTCTCCAGCACATCCGCCGACCCGCTCTTGCTGGACGCCGAGCGGTTGCCATGCTTGACGACTCTCACGCCCGCCGACGCCACCACCAGGGCGGCCGCGGTAGAGATATTAAACGTCCCTCGCACATCCCCGCCGGTCCCGCAGGTGTCCAGGATCACGCCCGAGTCCTCGGGACAGGTCACCGGCAATACCTTCTGCCGCATAACGGTCGCCGCGCCCACCAGTTCCTCAACCGTTGTGCCCTTGGCGGCCATGCCCACCAGCAGCCCGCCGATCTGGGCCTCGGTCGCCTGCCCGGACATGATCAGGTCAAAGGCCTCCCGCGCATCGTCGCGGGTCAGGTCCTCGCGGCGGCACAGCTTCAAGAGGATGTCGCGGAATGATGTCGCCATGGGTTTCCTGTCTCCTGTTTACGGAGGCAAACTGTACGAGGCGTGCCGCAGCGAGGCAAGACGCCCGGCCGCTTGGGACCGGCGTGCCCGTTTTTCCGGGCACGCGATTTCTTAGCCCCAACGGGGCGGCATTCTTAAGCCCAGGGTAAACGTACTCGCGTAGCCCTGGGTAAGAACCATTCACCCTGAATGAGCCCTGAAAGGGCGACACCTCTTTCAGCACCGTATTCGCTCCAACCACCCGCTGACGCGCGACTTACATCTGCCCGAAAAAACGGGCACGACCGCAGCCGCTCCGCTCAGTGCTCATGCGGCGCCAGTCGCCGCTCGGGGTCGCCAAACTGCCGCGTGAGATCCTCGCGAAGCATCAGGCGGGCGCGGAGCAGGCGAACCTTGGTGTTGCTCAGCGTCAGGCCCAGCGCCTCGGCCGTCTCCTCGGTGCTGAGCCCCTGCACATCTCGCAGCAGAAAGACCAGCCTGTATTTCTCGGGCAGGGCGCCAATCGCCCGGTCCAGGATCTCGCGCGTCTCGCCCGCCGACGCCAGCGCCAGCGGATCGGTCTTCCACGGAGCGATGGTCTGGGGATGCGGCAGGGGGGCATCATCGCCCGCGCCCTCACCGGTGCCCGCCCCGTCCAGAGACGTAGTTCGCAGGCCCCGGCGTTTGCGGAGCCGTTTCAGGGCGTGATTGGTGGCGATGCGGAACAGCCAGGTGCGAAAACTGGATCGCCCCTCGAACCGGTCCAGATGCTGGACAACCGACAGGAACGTCTCCTGCACAATCTCCTCCGCATCGGCCCGGTTGTTCAGGATGCGCAGCGTCACCGAGAAGATCGCCCGCTCATACTGCGTGACGAGCTCCTCGAACGCGGCAAAGTCACCGGAACGGGCGCGAGCCAGCAGCGCGGCGTCCGGGTCGGGCGTGGGCGAAGTTATCGTCGAAGCATCGGACATCACCCGCCATGGTGACGGGTAATCCGCCTTCGGGCAAGAGGCGAGGCATCCCCGCCCGATGCGCGTGCCAGGGACCGTACCACATGTCCACGTTGTCCTGGTCCCATTTCCCGCTTGTGAGACGGACTTCACCTGAAAAGGGCCGTTCGCGGAAGTAGTAGTGCGCGGCGTCCCCGCCCGCACAGGACCAACCCACGCATTCCACGCAGATCACGGCCAGTGCGTCGGCTGCACCCGTTCCTGGTGGAATCCGTATCAATCGTACGGGACGCCAGCCGCAGGCGCTAGGCCACCACCGTGAGTTGTTCCAGCAGTCTCGTAGCCCATACATATCCCACGCAAGGTTTTGCACGAATGTTTTGTCTCGCTTCTTGTCGGCTTCTTGTCGGCTGTCGGCGCTAACATGCGCAGCCGGTCGGTTTAATCATTAGTTATGCCCCTCGAACCACTTAACTACGCTCCACTACCCGTCGAATCCGCGACGGCCCGGCACAACCGCATCTACACTGCGTTGCTCATTGCATTGGCTCTGTTCTGCGCCCTCGGGATGATCAGCCTTTTTCATAAGTCGCCGTCCGACGCTTCCTCCAGAGTCGCGGTCGACGTTTCACATGATCATCGGGATTTATGCCTTACTGGTAGCGGCGATGGTGGTGACCTTGATCCTGCGTGGCGTCGCGCCGCGCGTGGCCCCAGCGGCGACCATGGCGATGAACATCGTCCTCCTGATCGTCTTCCCATTCGGAACAGCGCTGGGAATCTATGGCCTGTTGAGAGTGGATAAAGGCGGCCCACCGGCCAGGGCATAACCCGCCAAGGCAGCGGGCTGGCCGCTGTGCGTTGCCGGTAAGCCATGGGATATTACCTTGTACCGCGATACGGTGTATCATATAATGAGGTCGCGATACTGAGTCTGATTCAACTTCCCGCGTTTGTGGCGGCGTGGAATAAACTCGGCTTAACCGATGCGGACTTGAGGTCGCTGGAAGGGATGATTGCGAACTCGCCGGCCGGCGCGCCTGTGATGGCCGGTACCGGCGGCTTGCGGAAGATTCGATTTGCCGCGAAGGGATCTGGCGGGGGCAAGAGTGGCGGCGTGCGCGTTTGCTACGCCTACTTCCCTCGCTATGGCTTGGTCTATCTCTGTGCGGTCTACCCCAAGAGCGGGAAGGCCAACTTGTCCGCAGCGGAAAAGGCTGCCTACAGGCAGATTATTGAGTGGTTTGACCGCTATCTTCGCCAGTGGTTCGAGAAAGGATGGACGCCATGAAAAGCAAGAAGAACGCCAAAGGCATGAGCTTTAAGGACCAGATGGCCAGCAGCATGGCGGAACTGCAGGGGATGATGGAGCGGGGAGCATCTCCCAGCGGCAATGGGCGGCTGACCGTGCGGCGGATTCAGGTTTGCGAGCCGGGCGCGTATGACGCCAGGGCGATCCGCGCCGCCAGAGAGCGATTGAACGTGAGCCAGCCGGTGTTTGCGCAGTTGCTTGGCGTTTCGTCAGTATTGGTGCGGTCTTGGGAACGAGGCGTTCGCAGCCCCGCGCCCATCGCGCGGCGACTGCTGGATCAGGTGCAGGATGATCCCCGGCACTTTCTGTTGCTGGTTCGGTACGGGTGAAAATTGAAGACATCTTGGCTTCGCAGTTGGAAAGTCAACGCGGGTATCCATACCACAGCGCCGTTCTCTAACCGTTGTTGCACGACGGGCACTCTCGCTGTTCGGTACACGATCCGGGGCCCCCATGCCTGTTCGGTACCACTAATTGGGCCAGTTCGTAGGGTGGGTACGTACTCGAACCCACCTTGGGACAAGGCAGGCCGTTCAAGGTGGATCGGACCCTACCGACCCATCCTGCTGCCTTGTGCTCCAGGCCATCAGGCACCGGAGCATAACCCGCCGCTGCCCTGGACCGCGGCCTCGGAACGCTTACCCTATTCGAATAGTCGTCGGCGCGGCCGCGACCAGTGAACGGCATTATGTTATCTCTCGCCGGGGCACAGCATGATGCTCACCATCGCGTTTAACGTCTTCGTCGCATGGGCAACATTCACAATGGCGGCAGCTAGCCACCACGGCCGCACGCTTCACCGGGTCCACCGCATTGCGCGTCTCGTGGGGATCGCTGGGGTCATTGTCTTGACGCCTGCCATTCTGTTTGGGGCCTACGGGCTTCCAACGGGCTCGTCGTGGCAATGGTTCGGCACAACTGCGCGGGTTGGATATCTTGGGTTGGCGCTCGCGATGGCGGGTGGCGCGACGTGGCTGATTGCGGACTCCACCTTTGTCTGGCAGCAGCGCCGCGGAGTCTTTCCGTTCGTGTTTCGGCGGCCACCTGGTGGCGAGGGATAACCCGCCGCTGCACCGGACCGCGGCGGCGGTATAACAGCCCGTCCAATGCATCATCCTCCCCAAAAGAAAACCCTTGCATGTTAGGTAATCGATCTGCTACACTTTTCCCATCGACAAGGTGCCGGGCTGGTTGGCCGATTCCCGTATCCGCAGACCACCACCCTGTCGCCCCAAGGTGGGGTGAGAGCCGTAATCGCTCTCTATAAATCAAATCTCGGCAGGTAACTCGCACAGCACAAAGTGGCAGCGGCGTCTCGCCGCTGTTCTCCGTCGCTTTGCCCTGTGCCTCCGGCCCTCGTGGCCAGAAGGACTCTGCCATGCACGCTCCCGCTTCCACCCCGTCTGCATCTTCCCCCATCCCCCCGGCCATTCCCCTGCCTCCACTCGAAGTCCAGGCCGCCAACCTCCTCGCCGCCGGCCAATCCCCCACCCAGGTCGCCCGCGCCCTCTCCGTCGGCCGGGCCACCCTCTATCGCTGGCAGCAGGATGCCGACTTCGCCGCCTACCTCAACCAGCTCGTCCGCGAGCGATCCAGCGAAGTCACCGCCCTCGCCTCGTGCCTCGCCACCCAATCCCTCCGCCTCATCCAGGAGAAACTCGACGACCCCAAGACCCCCGTCGAACTCCAACTCCGCCTGGCCTTCCGCATCCTCAGCCTCTACTCCCGCCCCAGTTTCCTGAGCCACCTCGCCTCCCTCCCCGACGACCCCAAAGTCATCGCCGAAGCCCAGATGCGCCACGAACTCAAGACCGCCGGCCAGCCGCCCCTGCCCGACATCGACGAGAGCGACATCGACTTCTACCGCTCCATGCAGGCCTACCGCCTCCAGGATGCCGCCGCCTTCGACGCCGCCTACCCCGACCCCGAAGTCTCCGCCCAAGCTCCAAATCCCCATCCTGAGATTTCCAATCTCCAATCTCCAATCCCTCTGATCCCCACCCCGCCCCCGACCTCGCGAGACACTTTGAGACACAATGAGACACTTTCCGCAGGCCCCTGCGCCCGCGCCATCGACGCCGCCCTCTCCGGCCTGCGTCAAGGCATCGCGCAAGCCACGTGAGGCGCGTTGTGCTCGCGGCAAGCGGCCGGACATTCGATCTTGCCAGCGAGTCCGCGCCGCTGAATCAGCGCACGCCGGGCAAGCATCCGTGTTCATCTGTGTTCATCGAGGCGTACTCGCCGGGTGGCTAAAGCTCTCCTTCGCGTCGTTCGCCTTCGTTGCTTCGTTGCTTCGTGGTGAATCTGCGCGAGGACTACGCTTGCACTGGAGATTGCGGCCACGTCCGCTTGGCTTGTCCGCCCGGTCCGTTACTATGGAGGGCAATGAGTGAGTTGACACCCCCCATCGCCGTACTGGGGCGGCTTGTGGCCGCGCGCCCCTTACGCGATGCTGCGCGCCTGGTTGGTGAAAAAACCGCCCTGAGCGTCAGCGGGATGTGGGGCAGCAGCATCGCGGCCGTCACCGCCGCGCTGGATTCCGAACTGCACCGGCCGGTGCTGGTGATCTGCGGGCATGTGGACGAGGCCGATGACATCGCCGACGACATGGAACTGTTCCATGGTCGCCGGCCAAAGGTGCTGGCGCCGGTGGAGCTGGCCGGGGCACTGGGCGGCGTCAGCGAGGAGCAGGTTGCCAATCGCCTTCAATTGATCGCGGACCTCGCCGGTGACATGCGGGGCGCGGCGGATCGAGCGGCCAAGGCCCCTCGGCTCCTGGTGGCGCCCATCCAGGCGATCATGCAGCCGGTGCCATCACTGAAGCAGTTGGCCCAGATGCAGCTTTCGCTTCGCGCGAAGATGGCGATCGAACCCGAGAAGCTGATCGTCTGGCTTTCCGAGCACGGCTATGGCCGCATCGATCAGGTGGAGACTCCCGGCGACTTTGCCGTTCGCGGCGGGATCATCGACATCTATCTCCCCGGCGAATTCGCCGACGCCGGCGAGCAAGTCGGCATGACCATCCGGGTGGACTTCCTCGGCGATGAGATCGAGTCGATCAAGCGATTCAGCCTGGACACGCTCGGGTCGCTCAACGCCCTGGATTCGATCACCATCAACGACATCAAGGGCGGGGTCGGCGATATCAGCGACGCCACCCATCTGTTCAGCTATCTCCCCGCGGGCACGATTGTGGCACTGTGGGCCCCCTTGGAGATTGCCGAGCAGGCGAGGAGCTATCTGGATCGGCTGAACGAAGCCGGCGGCATCTATCCGCTGGGCGCAGTGCTGAACCACGCGGCGAAGTTCACCTGCGTGGAGCTTAGCCAGTTCGACCAGGGCACCGCATTGCCGTCGCTCGTGGGCCAGCAGGCGACCCATGTGAAGCTGCCCATCCGATCGCTGCAGAAGTTCGAGACCGAGGCCGCCAAGGCGATCGCGGAGCTGGGCGAGTTCGCCCAGACGCATGATGTGACGGTCTTCTGCGAAAACGTCGGCGAGGCTGGCCGATTCGCCGAGCGGATGGATCAGCAATCGCCCGGGCTGCGCGAGCAGGTCGACATCGTCATAGGCTATCTCCATCGTGGCTTCGTCTGGGATGAAGAGGGCCTGATCGAGCCGGCCGCAAAGCGCGGCCCGCTCAAGCTGGAGCAGGAACGCCAGGGCGACCAGAAGGCTGCGCCCGTGCCGGCCGAACCGCCGGCCGTGATCCCCGTTCGGCCGCGCGGCAGCCGGCCGGTGGCGCTGCTGGGTCACCATGAGCTCTTCCACCGCTACGAGATGCGGCGGAAGGTGAAGAAGGTCATTGAGTCGCGCCCGGTGGACTCATTCCTGGACCTGAAAGTCGGCGACTATGTCGTGCACGTGGCCCATGGCATCGCCCGATTTATGGGCATGCAGACGATCAACAAGGACGGTCGCAACGAGGAATTCCTGAGCCTGCGCTTTGCCGATCAGGCGAGCCTGCACGTGCCGGCCGCCCGCATCAACCTTGTCCAGAAATATATCGGCGGGTTCCAGGGCCATCCCAAGCTGTCCAAGCTGGGCAGCGGGTCATGGGAGCGAGAGAAGGCCAAGGTCGCCGAGGCCGTGATGGACATGGCGGCCGAACTCCTGGAGATCCAGGCATCCCGCGAGAGCGAGACGGGCGTGGCCTATCCGCCCGATACGCCCTGGCAGCAGGAGTTCGAGGCCGAGTTTCCCTATACGCCCACGGTCGACCAGGTCACCGCGGCCGACGAGATCAAAAAGGACATGCAGCGCCCGCGCCCGATGGATCGCCTGCTTTGCGGCGACGTCGGCTATGGCAAGACCGAGATGGCGATGCGCGCCGCGTTCAAGACCATCGAATACGGCAAGCAGGTCGCCGTGCTCGTGCCCACAACCGTGCTGGCCGAGCAGCACTATCGCTCGTTCCGCGAGCGCATGGTGAACTACCCGTTCACGGTCGAATCCATCAGCCGATTCAAGACCGCCAAGCAGCAGAAGGATGTGGTCAAGGCATTGAAGGAGGGCAAGGTCGACGTGCTGATCGGCACGCATCGCCTGCTGTCCAAGGACATCGAGTTCCCCGACCTGGGCCTGGTGGTCGTCGACGAAGAGCAGCGATTCGGCGTCACCCACAAGGAACGCCTGAAGCAGCTCCGCAAGATGGTGGACGTCCTGACGATGTCGGCGACGCCGATTCCCCGCACGCTGCATTTCGGCCTGCTGGGCCTGCGCGATATCAGCTCGCTGACCACCGCCCCGCAGGATCGCCGCAGCATCGTGACCGAAGTCCTGGCCTTCGACAAAGAACGCATTCGCCAGGCGATTCTGCGCGAGCTGAATCGCGACGGGCAGGTCTATTTCGTCCACAACCGCGTCTACAACATCCAGAGCCTCGCCGATGAGATTCAACAGCTTGTTCCCGATGCCCGCATCCTGATCGGCCACGGCCAGATGGGCGATGGCGAACTGGAGAAGGTGATGCTCCAGTTCGTGCGCCACGAGGCCGATATTCTAGTCTGCACCACCATCATCGAGAGCGGCCTGGATATCCCCAACGTCAACACCATCATCATCAACCAGGCCGACCGGTTTGGATTGTCAGAACTCCACCAGCTTCGCGGCCGGGTGGGCAGGTACAAGCACCGCGCATACTGCTACCTGCTGCTGCCGGCCGACCGGCCCGTCACGCCGGTGGCCGCCAAGCGGCTCAAGGCCATCGAGGAATACAGCCACCTGGGCGCCGGCTTCAAAATCGCCATGCGCGACCTGGAGATTCGCGGCGCAGGCAACATCCTGGGCCCCGAACAGTCCGGCCACATCGCCGCCATCGGCTACGAGATGTACTGCCAGCTCCTGGAGGAGTCGACCCGGCAGCTCAAGAAGGAAGCCAAGCCCAACCGCCCCGAGGCCCACGTGGACATCGGCGTCTCGGCGTCCATTCCCAAGCAGTACATCCCGGCCGACCTGCAGCGACTGGACATCTACCGCCGCCTCACCCGCTGCAGCGAACTGGCAACCGTCGCCGAGCTGCGCAAGGACACCACCGACGCTTTCGGCGAACCGCCCCGGCAGGTGGATCTGCTGTTCGCGATGACCGAGCTTCGCCTGCTGGCCGGCCTGTTCGGCATCGAGAGCATCATCAGGCAGGAACCGGATGTAATCATGAAGGTGCGCGACGCGGCCGCTGCACAGGTGGGTCTGCAGGGCGCGCCCGGCACGCTGCGCGTGGTCGACGAGCAGAGCATCTACTTCCGTCCGCCGCCGAGCTACCTCGAACCCGATACGCTCCTGGTGGTCCTGCGGAATCTGCTGCGGCAGGCGTACGGCCGAGTGCGTGAGCCCGCGACACCCGCCGCGGCAGCGCCGCCTGCGGGAGCGGGTGTTACGGTTCCCCCTGCACCGCCGGCCGCGCCGGTCAAGCCGACTCACCCCGCGATCTCGCCCGCTTCACCCCGCAAGCCAGAGCCAGCCCGCACGGCCGCTTTGCCACCGAAGCCCCCGGCTCCGGCCAAGCCGCAGGCACCCACGCCAGCGCAGGCTGCTCAACTAGAGAAGCTGGCCTCTTTGAAAGATCTGGGCATCCTGACCGAAGAAGAGTTCAACGCCGCCAGACGGCGGCTATTGCAGCGTTCGACATAGCGATGGCGTCAGATCAGATCGTTGTGTGGCCTTGGAAATCCGCGATCAGCGACTCGATTGCTGCGATCTTGTCGTACGGAATGATGGCCCAGTTGCCGTCTGCGTGGTAGAGATTCAACGAACCCCTGAGCAGCGACACGGTGTGGGGGTAAAAGACATCGTGGTTATCGCCGTTGACCAGTCGCAGACAAGGCTCGAAGGGCTTGGCGGCGAACAGATCCTCGAGTGATTGGACGAACATGTCGCCTCGCGCTATTGAGGGGTGAGGTGTGATTGAAGGTGGTTGATCTCTTCCAGGTTCACTCGGCGGGCGACCTCGCGATCACCTCCGATGAACAAGCCTCGCGGGTTGGCGGCCGCCTCGCCTCGGCGCCGGATATCGAAAACCTCGCCGGTGTTAAGCACGATCTGGAACGGCTGGAAGGGGCTCTGGTCGAGTAGCGAATAGAGGTTCTGGAGAGTCACCATTATGGGCATCCTACCGAACGTGCGTTGGACGGTAAAGCTGACAACGAAACCCAAAGCACACCTAAGCACGCGGGGCGGTCGGTCGACCGCCCCGCGTGCTGCTGAACGGTGGGATCTCGTGGGCTTACATGCTCGCCTGGCCGGCAGCGCCGGTGAGGAAGCCTTCGAGCTTCCTGGCGCGGACCGGGTGCTGCAGCTTGCGGATGGCCTTGGCTTCCACCTGCCGCACGCGTTCGCGGGTGACCTTGAAGATCCGCCCGACTTCTTCCAGCGTGTAGGTGTAGCCGTCGCCGATGCCGTATCGCAGCTTGATGATCTCGCGCTCGCGATAGGTCAGCGTCTTGAGGACCTGCTCGATCTTGTCCTTGAGCATTTCCTGGGTGGCGCTTTCCACCGGGTTCTCGGCCTTCTCGTCTTCGATGAAGTCACCGAAGTAGCTGTCTTCGCTCTCGCCGACCGGACGGTCCAGCGAGATCGGATGACGGCTGATCTTCAGGACCCGCCGGGTTTCGCCGACGGTCATCTTCGCCTTCTTGGCGATTTCTTCGATCGTGGGTTCGCGCCCCAGGTCCTGCATCAGCGTCTTGCCGATGTTGCGCAGCTTGCTCATCGTTTCGATCATGTGCACCGGGATACGAATGGTGCGGGCATGGTCGGCGATCGCTCGGGTGATCGCCTGGCGAATCCACCACGTTGCGTAGGTGCTGAACTTGTAGCCGCGGCGATATTCGTACTTGTCCACCGCGCGCATCAGGCCGGTGTTGCCTTCCTGGATGACGTCCAGGAACGACAGGCCGCGGTTGCGATACTTCTTGGCGATCGAGACGACCAGTCGCAGGTTGCCGCCGGAAAGTTTCCGTTTGGCGTCTTCGTACTTGTTGAAGACCTTGCGGATGGCGACCACCCGTTTGTGCAGGTCCTGTGCATCCTCCAGCACGAGGTCTTCCAGGCCGCTGAGTTCCTGCTGGCAGACTTCAAGGTCTTCGCCGGGATCTTTCACTTTCATGAGTTCGGCGATGCGCTGTTCCAGCTCAACCATCTTCACGGAGATGCTGGAAAGCCGCCTCATCAGCGGCGTGACTCTGCTGGTTCGCAGCGACAACTCTTCAAGCAGCTTCACCGCGCGCCTGCGACGGCGCCGAACGGCGATCCGGAAATCTTCCCGCTCCTTGATGGTCTTGGCATGGCGGAGCTTGTCCCACTCCTCGCGGTTGCGTTCCAGCATCTTGCGGGCGGATCCCAGGTTCAGCGGGATGCGCTGACCGATCGTTCCCTTATTGGCCTGTCCTTCGGCCGTGCTGATCTTCATCGTGCGATCAAACGGTAGATCGCCCTCATCCACCTGCTGGAGGATTTCAACGGCCTGCTGGAGGCAGTAGTCGCTCTCAAGCACCTTGGACCGGAAAATCTTGCGGAAGACTTCGATGCGCTTGGCGAGGAAGATTTCCTCCTCGCGGGTCAGAAGGGGGATGTCGCCCATCTGGGACAGGTACATCCGCACCGGATCGTCGATGCGCTTGTTGGATGCCTCGGCGAGTTCCTCTTCGAGGCTCAGGTCGGGTTCTTCATCTTCCTCCTCCGTCGTCGGCTGCATTTCCGGCGGGAGGGGCTTTTCCTCAATGATGATGCGTGCGATCACCGGGATCACCGGCACCGCGGCGACGATCTTGGACTTAGCCCCCTTGGTCACCTGCGGGATATCGGCCTCGTCGATCAGCCGGATGCCCATTTCATCAATGGTCATCAGCAGCGCATCGAGCTTCTCCGGCGAAACAATCTCGTCCGGGAGCCGCTCGTTGAGTTCCTCGTAGGTGAGGTAGGTATTGGCCTTGCCCAGATCGATCAGCTCCTTGAGTCGGCGATCGACTTCCGCCTGGGACCCAGAGCCAATAAGAGGCGTTTGGATTGGAACAATCATTCCTGTAACTCTCACAAATAGCAGCGGCCAAGACCTGTAAAACTGGCCGGCGCCAAACCGACTCAGGCGCTGTCAGGCCAAGAATCTCAGGGATGTTCCTGAATCCTGTAACGTGCCAGCGTCACCGTGTCGCTTGCCGCTGCAGCAAAAGCCAAAGCGGCACCGACCCGATTATAGGGGGCCGGTTCGGCCAGCGCCTCGGCTGGCCGAAACGGACGAATCATAGTGGCCAGTATGCTGGATGTCCAAGATGATGCGGAGATCGCGGCAGGCGGCAAACGCTCTCCCGCTCCAAGCGTGCCACAAAATGTATGGATCGCTGTCTCATGGCCACTACAGGGCGCGAACAAGTGGCGGCGACGGGGCAGAAGCGCAGGTTGTTGGGGGAGCGGAAGGCATTGAGGCACGAAGGCATGCAGGCACGAAGGCACGCAGGCATGAGGGGACCAGAGCGACGAAGCAACGAAGGGGAGGCGGTGTGATTGTCTCATTCTGTCTCACGGGTGCGGGCAACGCACTGCACAGGGGCGATATTCTGGGAAATGCTGAATGCTGAATGCTGAATGCTGAATGCTGAATGCTGAATTCAGAAACACATCCCTCTACCATTCAGGGGTTTGTTGCGTTTTTCCCGCGTTGAAAACGCAACACGGGGGCGGGACGAATCGATGGAAGTGATGGATTGGAATAGGGTTATGAGATACTGGGGCGAATCTGGATAATTCCTCGCGGAATTTTTGCGGCAAGATTCGGCATCAATTACGAATTGGGAATTAAGATTGATTTTTTCGTTTGATTTCCTCTTTGCGCGTCTGTTTGGGTGGCCAGGCGAGCAGGCTACACTACGTGTCGCGTGGTGTGGGAAGGATGGCCGGCGGTTCATGTTTGCAGGGGAGAGAGGATGTGTTTTACCCATGTGTTGTTGGCGTTTGTTCCGTTCGCCTTGGCGGCGTCGGCATTTGGGCAGGGTTTGATGCTTCTGCAGGGGGAACCCAGAAATACCAGATCAGGGCGCGGGTGTGGCGGCGGTCATCAAGACGATATCACGCGGCACCGGCGTGCGAAAGCCTTATGCGATTGTGGGAGATTACCTCTATGTGGCCGTGACGGGGCCATCGCTGGAGGTGTATGACCTGGTGTCGCTGGAGAGGATCGGATCATCGCCCCTGAAGTCGGCGCCGATGCGGCTGGTGCCGAACTCGATGTCGCTGTGGGATGACTATAACAGTTCCAAGGCAAAGCCCGTGATCAGGTTGGATGCCGTCGCCGCGCCGGCGGTGTTCGATCCGTTCGATGTCGATGCGTATGCCGCGAACTCGCTAAAAGATCTGCCGCCTGCTCCAATTGAGCTACAAGTTGAATAACCTTTGGTTTGAACCGATCAAGTTGCCGGGCAAACCAGAGCAGGGATCGTGAAACATCAGGATCAGACCATTTAGACTAGGCAACGACCGCTGCCCGAATCTTCTGGCCGAGATGTTGGGCATTCCGAAGCATTGCGGTATCAGCGTCGAAATCCTTGATACCCACCGACTGGACCGTGGCATCCGGTCCATGGAGCATCTTGACCCCGCTGAACTCACAGTTATCGCCGTAGCCGCAGCGGATGCACGGGACGTTGCCCAGGAGCACCATGGTTCCGACGTTCACCATGCCTTCTTCCATCATCCACATCCCGAGCTGCGTGGTGGCGGTCTGCGACGCCGGCGGCATCCCCGGCACGTCGGGCGAGCACGCGGTGGTGATGACCGCAGCGCCTACTTTGCCTTTGTTCAGCCCGGTCTGATGACGCAGGCAGTACATGCGTTCCATGAATGTCTTACTTCGCGCATCCAGACTGCTGTAGGGTGTGTAGGCCCCCAGCACAAAGGCTCTGGCATCGCGGAACTGCTCTGCCAAGGCCTGGGCATCATCCTGCACCACGCAATGATTGGTGTCCTTGCAGCCAAGACAGGCGCGGCAGGGCTCCATCCGAAGGTTGCTGAGTTTGACGAACGCGGTGGTCAGTCCCGTCGCCTCCAGGACGGCGCGCACTGCGCGGTCGGTGTTGCTGTTGGGAATGGGGCTGCCACTGATACCAAGCACTTGGACACTCATGTCATCTCCTTTTGCGAACGACTTTGGCCCGACGGGGCATGGGAGCGGCAGCGTGAATCGAGTTCCGGCTTTGCCACCACAGCACGTTAGGACGGGCGCACGGCTCAGAGAGGCCAACCCGCTCCCGGCCTCCCCCAAGGGGGAGGCGTAAACAGCTCATCGCGCGATTCCTGCCAGTTATTGATGCGCCGGTCCTTACTGATGGTACTCCACCAGCCGACGGGCGTCACCTGGCCCGCACATGCGAAATGGAACGGGGACGAAAACATGGCTGGGCGGGCGTGGTAGAGTAGAATAGCCAAGGCGAACGGACTAACTGATGACTCAGCTTGCACAGCAGCCGGCATACCTGAAGATCGCGGACGTGCTCGATGCGATCGGGCAGCGTTATCGCGTGTTTCGTCTGGTGCGCGGGTCGGTGCTGTTTCTGGCGACGCTGGCCG
>JBBQTU010000008.1:0-40178 GCA_038213005.1 Tepidisphaerales bacterium
CGAGATGCACGAAATGGCGGAGCTCGCGCCTCGCGACATTGTCAGTCGCGCCATCGTCGAGCAGATACGCAACACGAATTACACCCATGTTTTCATGGACCTGCGACATCTCAAGCCCGAGCACCTGCAGGCGCGCTTCCCGAGGTTCGCCCGGCTGCTGCAGCAGTTTGATATCAACCCCGCCAAGGACCTGGTGCCGATCCACCCGGCCCAGCATTACATGATGGGCGGCGTGGACGTCGACGAGCAGGCCCGCACCAGCGTGCAGAATCTCTACGCGGTCGGCGAAGCCTCCTGCACCGGGCTGCACGGGGCCAATCGCCTGGGCAGCAACTCGCTGCTGGAGGGGCTGGCTTATGGAGCCCGCGCGGGGATCGACGCCGCGCGCGAGGCAAAGCGAAACAATGTTAAGTTCCCGCTTAATCTGGAATACCGTGTCGAGCCATCGACCCGGACGGAACTGGATATCACGGACGTCAAAAGTTCCCTGCGCAGCGTCATGTGGCGCAACGTCGGCATCGAACGCGTGGGCGAGCGACTGGCCGAAACCAGCGAGATCATCTCCTTCTGGAGCCGCTACGTGATGGACAAGGTGTTCGGCCCCCCCACCCTCGGCCGGGATGGGGCGGTCAGCGGCTGGGAAGTGCAGAACATGCTGACGGTCGCGGCGATCATCACCGCCGCAGCTTACACGCGCACCGAGTCTCGCGGCGCACACTACCGCGTGGACTATCCCAACCGGGATGACACGCACTGGCGGCAACACCAGCTTTGGCGAAGGCCGATGAGCACTCCGATCCCCAAACCGCTGGAGTAATCGGCGGCAGCCGTCGCCTCGTGCAGGGCCGCGATGCGCGGCGGTGGGCGTGCCCGTTTTGTCGGGCAGATGCAAGTCGCGCGTCAGCGGGTGGTTAGAGCGAATACGGTGCTGAACGAGGTGTCGCCCTTTCAGGGCTCATTCAGGGTGAATGGTTCTTACCCAGGGCTGCGCGAGTACGCTTACGTTGGGCTCAAGAATGCCGCCCCGTTGGGGCTAAGAAATCGCGTGCCCGGAAAAACGGGCACGCCCGCGGCGGTAGATGCCCGGCCACAGACTTGCCCGACAGAATGCCGCACATAGACTCACTGTTTTCACAGGGATACACGATGACTCTCTCTCGCCAGGACATCTGCAAAGCCACCAGCACAAAACTTACCGCGGCCGCCGTCCAGCTTCCATCCATCAAGGCCGTCATCGGCCTGGATGGCTTTGTCGACTCGATCATCGACGTGGTCGATCAGCGCCAGGATGCCACGCACTACGATGCCATTGGCACGATCGACCGATTCGGTAACAAAATCGTGGCGGCGGCCGGGCAATCCAGCAATTACGAGCTGGTGGTCAAGATGACCAAGTTTGGCGGCAACGGGCCGATCATGGCTCATGCCCTGGCCTGCGCGGGGCTGGAGATGACCTACATCGGCAGCGTGGGTTATCCCACGATCCATCCGGTGTTTGCCGAGTTCGCGAAGCAGGCAACCCTCATCGGGCTGGGCGAGCCGGGTTACACCGATGCGCTGGAGTTCACCGACGGCAAGCTGATGCTGGGCAAGATCACTCATCTTGCCGAGATCAACTGGCAGAACCTGGCCAGCCGCTTCGGGATCGACCGATTCACCTCGCTGCTGGCGGGCGCAGACTTCATCGCCATGAACAACTGGACGATGCTGCCCCTGATGGGCGACATCTGGAAGCACATGCTCGATGAGGTGCTCCCGAAACTCCCGACACGCCCGCGCGGGCGCGGGCGCAAGTTCTTTATCGACCTGGCCGACCCGGAGAAGCGCCCAAAGGCGGAACTGGCCGAGTCGTTGCGCGTCCTTGGCGAATGCCAGCGGTACGTTGACGTCATTCTCGGGCTGAACCTCAAAGAGTCGACCCAGGTCGCCCAAGCTCTTGGACTGACCATCGAAGGCGACCCCGAGGTGGCCATCGAGACGACGGCCGCGACCATTCGCGAAACGCTCGGGTTGGCCTGCGTGGTGATCCATCCGCGCAAGGGAGCGGCCGCCGCAGATGCCTCGGGCACCGCCCGTTTCGCCGGTCCCTTCGTCCAGAAGCCCAAGATCGGCACCGGGGCCGGTGACCACTTCAACGCCGGCTTTGCCCTGGGTCAGATTCTGAGTCTCTCGCTGGCTGAAAGCCTCTGCGCCGGCGTGGCGACCAGCGGGTATTACGTCCGCACCGCCAAGAGCCCGTCGGCGACGGAACTGGCGGCGTTTATCGCCCAATTGCCGTCGCCGGAGTGAACGGCGGATATCCGAGATCGCGGCGCGCCACCCTACGCACAACGGGCACCGATTGCCGTTGGCCATCTCCGAAACACTGCTATGCCAGCGGGCGAATCCGCCGGCTCACGCCGAGCGGCTCCTTGTGCGTCCGGGGCAGGCACCTGATCACAGCTTGGGCGTCATCAGCACCGCGCCGGTGTCGGCACTGGTGACCATCATGGCGTAACGGGCCAGCCAGCCGTGGTTAACCTTGGCGGCGTGGGGCTTCCAGGTGGCTTGGCGTCTGGCCAGTTCGGCGTCGGAGACTTCCAGGGTCAGGGTTCGGGCTGGGATGTCGATGGCGATGATGTCGCCTTCCTGCACCAGACCAATGGGGCCGCCGGCGGCGGCTTCGGGGGAGATGTGGCCGATGCAGCCGCCGCGGGTCGCGCCGCTGAAGCGGCCGTCGGTGATCAGGGCCACCTGTTCGCCCAGGCCGCGGCCCTGGATGGCGGCGGTGGGGGCGAGCATTTCCTGCATGCCCGGGCCGCCCTTGGGGCCTTCGTAGCGGATGACGACGACGTCGCCCGCTTTGACCTTGTCGTTGAGGATGCCGTCATAGGCGGCGTCCTGACTTTCGAAGATGACCGCCGGGCCGCGGAACTTCATCATCGAGGGAGCCACGCCGGCGGCCTTGATGACTGCGCCCTTGGGGGCGAGGTTGCCGAAGAGGATGGCCAGTCCGCCCTTTTGCGAGTAGGCGTTACTCAGTGGGCGGATCACGTCCAGGTCCCTGGAGTCGGCGTGGGCGATGTTCTCGCCCAGAGTCTTGCCGGTGACGGTGATGCAGTCGAGATTCAGCACGCCGGGCTTCCCGCTGATGGTCTTGAGGATGGCGCTGATGCCGCCAGCGCGGTCGATGTCTTCCATGTGATGGGTGCCGCTGGGCGCCACCTTGCAGATGTGGGGCACGCGCTCGGCGACCTCGTTGAGGTGTTTCAGGTCAAAGGGCTGCTCGGCTTCGATGGCGACGGCGAGTGTATGCAGGACGGTGTTGGTCGAGCCGCCCATCGCCATGTCCAGGGCAAAAGCGTTCTCGAAGGCCGCTCGGCTGAGGATGTCACGCGGGCAGATGTTTCTGGCGACCATTTCGATGATCTTGCGGCCGGCTTCGGCGAAGAGCTCATCGCGTTTCGGGTCGGTGGCGAGGATCGAACCGTTGCCCGGCAGGGCCAGGCCCAAACCTTCGCAGAGGCAGTTCATGCTGTTGGCGGTGAACATGCCCGAGCAGGAGCCGCAGGTGGGGCAGGCGTTCTGCTCGATCTCGGTGAGCTGCTTCTCGGTGATCTTGCCGGCCGAGAGTTCGCCGACGCCTTCGAAGACGGAGTTGAGGTCAATCACCTTCTTGGTGGAGGGGAGGATGCCGGCCTTCATCGGGCCGCCCGAGACGAAGACGGTGGGGATGTTGACGCGGGCGGCGGCCATCATCATGCCGGGGACGATCTTGTCGCAGTTGGGGATGCAGACCATGCCGTCGAAGCAGTGGGCGCGGAGCATGGTCTCAACCGAGTCGGCGATCAGTTCGCGACTGGCCAGTGAGTATTTCATGCCGCCATGGCCCATGGCGATGCCATCGTCGACGCCGATGACGTTGAATTCAAAGGGCACGCCGCCGGCGGCGCGGACGGCTTCGCGAACCTTGCGGCCCACGACGTCGAGGTGGGCGTGGCCGGGGATGATCTGGTTGAAGGAGTTACAGACGGCGATAAAGGGCTTGCCGAAGTCGGTCTCATCCTTGATCACGCCGGTGGCGCGGAGAAGACTGCGGTGGGGGGCGCGGATGGCACCTTTCTTGATCATGTCGCTGATGGCCATAGTTGATACTCCTTAAGAGGGTGAATGATATCAGGTCTGGGAGTTTCATAAAGAGAGAGGGGGAAAATGCTGAATGCTGAATGCTGAATGCTGAATGCTGAATGCTGGTGTGTGAGGTTTCCTGCGCGGGGCGAAATAGGCGGGTCACGACCACCGGGCGTTGCCGAGACCGCGCCAGCTACCGGTTGGCTTCGGCGTAGGTGAGCAGGTTGGCCATGAGTTGGGTGGCGACCTTGGGGCTGTAGCCGTAGATGCCGTCCACTTCCTTGCCCACCAGGCCGGCCGAGAGGTCCATCGGCGAGTAGATGACGGCGACCCGGCCGCCAACGTCCAGCGCGCGAAGACGCGGGGCCTTGGGCATCGAGCCGAGTTTCACGCGCACGTAGGAGCGGAAGGTCCATTCGCTGATCGGTGTGCCGCTACGGTAGATGGGGTGATCGGCCGGGAGGTCGGTCGCGAGTTTCTTGGCGGCCTCGTCGCCAAAGATGGTGCTTAGTTCGGTTTCCACTGACGCGGCGAACTCGCCCTGTCCGCCGGCGGCGTCGACGATGAGCGTGCCGCCCTGTTTGACGAATTCGGCCAGGTCATTCTTTTCAGCGTCGCTGAACTTGACCTTTTCAGTGCCCGTGAGATGGGCCACGCGATAGGTGCCGGCGAGTTTTCCGTCGCCAAGTTTCACGGGTTCGACCGCCAGTTGTGCCACCTGATCGTTGTTCATGATGGCCCCCAGGCGGCGCCAGCCACCGGGTTCGGGATCCCAGTTGCCGGTGTATTGCAGGCGGGCCACGCGGATGCTCTTCTCGGCCTTGATGGCGGGGTTGGGCGTCACGTAATAGCTCTGCCCTTTGTACTGCAGGTTCTGCTTGTCGACGGCATAGAGGAAGATGTTGGCCGGGAGTTGGAAGGACTCCGGGCGGTTGGCGGCGCGAAGCTGCCACTGGCGTGCGAAGTCGGCGGTGGGGGCGATGAGCATGAGTTCGCGGACGCCGTTGCTCAGGGCCAGCACCTGCGGGACGACTTTCCACTTGGTGCGGGGATACTGCTCGTTGGTGTAGATGACGTGATCGGCGGGCAACTCGGCGAATTTCTGGCCGAAGAGCTTCTCGCCCAGTTTCTTGAAACTGTCGGTGAACGCCGGCTTGGCGCCGTCGGCGTTGCCCAGGATCATGCCGCCGGCCTCGACGTAGGCCTTGAGCTTGTCCTGATCCTTGTCGCTGAGGGTAAGGGCGCTAGAGCCGCCGAGGTAGAGGATCGGCGCTTCGAGGAGTTCTTCCAGAGGAGCGATCAGGTTGACCACTTGCCAGTTCAGGTCGCGTTCGATGTTGCCGGCAATCCAGCGGGTGACGTTGGCAACGTCACGCGGGCGCTGGTTCCACAGACCCGTCTGCATGGTCTTCTTGGCGTCGACGACGTCGTATTGAAGCTTGTTCATGACCACCGGTGCCCGGCCTCGCGAAAGAAACAGCAGGGCAAAGGCGGTGCCTGGTGTCTCACTGTCGCCTTCACCGCCGTTGCCGCCGCCCCACTGGCCGTCGCCGCCCTGGTTCTTGACCAGGATGTCAGCGCCCCGTGCGAACCAGTCGATGTCGCCGAAATATTTCAGCCCGCTGGCGACGCCGATACGCTCGACGCCATAAAGGGTGTAGAGGTCGCCTCCGACGGCCCCAAAGTTCGTGCCGATCCACTGCAGGCCTTTGTCGATTGCGGGATTGGTGATGTTGCCATGCGGGACAGCGCCCTCGTTGGCGTGCAGGTAGTCCTGGGTGATGAACAGCGTGGCGACTCCGGCGGCGGTCATGGACGCCGTGCCGGGCTTGTCTGCGGATGGTTTGGCGTCGTAGGCCCAGCTTCCGTCAAAGCCCTGATCTCGCTGCCAGGCTTCTTCGATGACCTGCCAGTACCGCTCGGGGATTCTGGCCCCCGCCTGCTCAAGGGCCCAGATGCCCAGTACACCGTACTGGCTGACGCTGTGGTCGATGCGCCCGGATTGCCCGTTCTTGGCCGGGCTGGCCCAGTATTCGTAGAGCCCGCGATTGGCCGGTTGGTCGCGGACGGCGGTGAGGAGCAACTCGGTGTCGCGATTGACCGCGATGGTCAGGTCTTTGGTCTTGGGCAGCATGTGCCAGATTTGTGAGCGCAGGCCAATGGCGTAGACGCCCTTGAGATCGGCTTGCTTGAGGAATTTGACGGCATCCTGGATTTTCGGGCTTTGCGGCTTCTCGCCGGCGGCGATCAGGGCGTAGGTCACCAGTGCGGTGCGTCCGCCCCACTGGGCGCTCTTGACCGAGTGCTGTACGTCGCCCTCAGGTTTGTCGACAATTTCCCAACTGCCGTCGGGTTTCTGTTGGGACAGCAGCCACTGCCGACCCTTGAGGATCGCGGCGTCGACCTGCTCGGGCGTGGCCGCCACGGCCGCGCTGCAGGAGCATGCGGCGAGCAGGGCGAGGATCGAACGACAGATTATTTCGCGTCGGGCCATTGTCACAACCTCAGTGAGATGCGGATGGTTCCGCGATGACTCAATTTCCCTGCCACAAGTATAGAAGCGACGGACGTGCAGCGCCGCTGAGCACATCCTGCCCCAGGTGAATCGTCAGCCCGCTGCTGCTGACCTGGGCCTGGCCGGTGCCGGAGCGGCTGCTGAGCAGGTCCATCAGGCTTGGCGGGTTTTCAAACCGCACGATGGTCGGGTTCTTCAGCCCGGCAGTCGTGGCGGCTGATTGACAGGCGTCGTCCAGATAGCCGATCTGGTCGATCAGTCCCAGGGCCTTGGACTCGTCGGCCATGTAGACTTTGCCATTGGCGATTTCGTCCACCTTGCTGGTGAGTTCTTCAGGCTTGCTGGTCAGCTTTGTGCCACGTCCCTGCTTGATGACCGTCTTGAAGCGCGCGAAGGCATTGTCGATCAGGTCCTGGAAGTATTTGGTTTCCAGTTCGTCATCCGGCTTGAGCATGGCGCCGGCGTTCTTGTACCGCGCGCCGGTGGAGACGATGGTGGTTTCTTCAACGCCCCAGGTCTTCGCCAGTTTGCTGAGGTTGTACCGGGGCATCAGCACGCCGATGTTGCCGGTGAGCGTGGTGTGCTGGGCAAAGATGGTGTCGGCGGCGCAGGCGACGTAGTAGCCGCCGCTGGTGGCCATGCCGCCCATGGAGACGACCACCGGCACGCCGCCGCGGGCCTTCTTGAATAGCTCAATGCGGTGGTAGATGTTGTCCGAAGCGGTGACGGTTCCGCCGGGGGTGTCGATCTCGATGACGATGGCCTTGATCGAAGTATCTTTTTGGGCGCGGTCCATGAAGCGGGCGAAGCGAGTGGCGCAGGATTCATCAATCAGTCCGGTGATGGGAATGACCGCGACCCGCTGGCTGGCCGATCCGCTGCTGAGCGTCACCTCGCGCCCGGAGTGTTCGCTCAACACCGTCCCAGAAGCGAGCAGGATCAGGTTGAGCAGCATCGAGACCGCCAGGCCGATGATCGCGAGGATCAGCAGGGTGATCAGGACAAACCGGCGACGCGGCCGGGGAGGCGGCGGAGGATAGGGGCCGGGAGCATACGGTCGAGGCGGAAGCGGCGGCGGAAAGGAGCCCTGCGCGACGGGCACATCCTGCGGAGCGCCTGCATTCGGCGGCGGCAGTGGCGAGCCGAATGCTCCACGCGGATCCGTTCCTGTTGGCGGCGTCTGCTGGCTCATAAGAACCTCGCTGGCCCAGCGGTGGGCTTTGGGAGATCATGCAGACCGACAAGCCTGCCGGGATGGCATTCTAACCCGACTTTCGCACTTGGAGCAAAATAGCCAGGGCGAATCGGCCCTGGTTCTATCACCAAGACCGATTTTGCCCTCAAAAGGGCTGTAGTGCCGACCTACCCTCGTGCGGAGGCCCTTGCGTGATTGGATTGGGTTGGCTGGTGAAGAGCAGGCCGGCGGAAAACCCATGGCAATCGCCAGTGGGGCTTCGCCACGCGGCCCCAGGGCAGTCCCCTGTGTGCCGAATCGCTGCGTCGGGCCTTTCATCTCGCCTGCGCCCAGGCCGGCATCAGTGGCTTTACGCCCCACAGCCTGCGGCATGGCTTCGCCACCCGTTTGCTGGAACAGCGCGTCGAACTCCGCGTCGTGCAGATGCTGCTCGGCCACGCCAGTATCCGCAGCACCGAGATCTACACATCACCCCCATGTGCATTGCCTGGTCACCGGCGGAGGGGTATCCCCGGACCACAAGGATTGGATTGCCACCCGGCCGGGGTTCTTCCTTCCGGTGCGTGTGCTCTATCGCATCGACTCAAGCGGTTTGTCGCCATATTCCCGCTTCGCTCCGCAGAACGAATCGAAGATCGCTCTGTGTCGCGCCAGAGAGAATTCATCATCGCGGATCTCATACTGGGCGACCCAAGACAAGAGCATCGCAAGCATCTCATCCTGCCGCGCATGCGATGGATACTTATGCGGCTCCCACGAACGGGCTCGGCAGTTTCTGACGCACGCGGCCTCGCGCCGGCTCGCGGTCGCCGCCCCGGGGCGCTGGATCGAGTCTGGGATCCTCGGCCGTCTCCGTGTCTCCGCGCCTTGGGTGTCTCGCCCTCGCGCCCTCCCGCCTCGCGCCCTCTCGCCCCTCTGGCCTGCCTCGGCCCGTCCGTCTTGCTTTTCCGCACCCGGCGCATACCCTTCCCCTCTCTTATGGAAGCGATGTTGTCCATCACCTTGTTTGCACTGGTCGGCGTGAGTTTCGTGCTGGCCCCTCTGATGATCGGCCACTTTATTCGGCCGAAGCTCCCCAACGCCGTCAAGTTCGACATCTACGAGTGCGGCGAGCCGGCCGTTGGCCCAAGCTGGGTCCAGTTTGACCTTCGTTTCTACATCATCGCACTGGTCTACCTGGTTTTCGATGTCGAGGTGGCGCTCTTCTATCCGTGGGCCGTCACCTACGGCAACCACCCCGAGTTCCGCCCGGCCGCTCTGGTCGACCTGCTCTTCTTCTTCGGCATCCTGATGGTCGGCTTCGCCTATCTCTGGCGTTTCGGCTACCTCGACTGGGTCCGCTCGGCCGCCACCACCACCCTGGCCCGCCGCGCCCAGAAGCCCTGAGCGGCAGCCACTGCTGATGGAACTCGCTTGAGCTCCCGCAGCCCGTCAACCGTTCGCCGCCCCTCTGGTTCCCTTCACCTTTGGTCCGTGGGGACGCCAAAACCTGCGGAGGTTATTTACGGCATCTACTGATGCTGTAAACTGGGCAGCCATGCTCCACTCTCTCGATCTCGGCGGCACATGGAAAGCCCGGTGGACCGATACTCAACGCGGCCGCAGCGAATACGCTAACTGTGACCAGGTTGACCCGGTGCGCTACATCAACGCCGAGGTTCCCGGCGAGATTCATCTGGACGTGATGCGCGAAGGCTGGATCGGCGACGTCTATCGCGACATGAATGTGCTCAATGCACGCTGGATTGAAGAGCAGATATGGAGTTTCCGCCGCGAGTTTGAAGTACCGGCCGAGGCGCTCCAACAGCACGCATGGCTGCATTTTGACCGCCTGGATCTGACGGCCACGATCATCCTGAATGGCCAGGAGGTCGGGAAGCACAACAACACGTTCTACCCCTGCCGGCTGAACGTGACGGGCAAGCTGCGTCCGGGAAAGAATGTCCTGACCGTCCATGTCGAAAGCGGCCTGTACGGCGCAACCGACAAGTCCACCGACGGCTACGAGACGAGTCTCTGGGGAAAAATCACCAAGCGCGTCTGGCTGCGGAAGCCGCAGTGCCAGGTGAGCTGGGACTGGTCGCCTCGCCTGATGAATCTCGGGATCACCGGGCCCGTGTCGCTGGAATGGTCGCCCGACTCGATCCGGGTCGATCAGCTTGTGCCGCTGGTGACCGTCGACAACTCGCTGTCCGAAGGCACCGTTCGCGCCCGGGTCTTTGTCGAGGGCATGGGCAAAGAGGAGATCCCCGCGACGCTGTCGGCCCAGCTCGATGGCACGGGCATCTCCGCGTCCGCAGAGATCAAAGTCCAGCCGGGCCTGAAGAGTTACGAGGTCACGCTGAAAGTGCCCGGCCCCAGGCTCTGGTGGCCGGCCGGCCACGGCGATCAGCCGCTTTACACGCTGAATATCCGCGTCGACGCCGCCGGACAACGCGTGGGAGAAAAGAGTTCGCAGATCGGCTTCCGCCACGTGCGCATCAACCAGGATGCCCACCCGGAGACCGGCCGATACTTCATGATCGAGATCAACCACAAGCGGATCTTCGTGAAGGGCGGCAACTTCGTCCCGGCCGACATGATCGTCGCCCGCCTGGATCGCGAGCATTACGAGCGACTGATCGACCTGGGCCTCGAAGCCAACTTCAACATGCTCCGCGTCTGGGGTGGCGGGCTTTATGAGAGCGACGACTTCTACGAACTGTGCGACCGCAAGGGCATCCTCGTCTGGCAGGAGTTCATCTTCGCCTGCGGCAAGTATCCCGTCACCGATCAGACGTTCCACGACGATGTGAAACTGGAAGCCCGCTACAACATCCGCCGCCTGGCCACCCACGCGAGTCTGGTCGTCTGGTGCGGCAACAACGAGATGGAAATGGGTGCCTGGTCGTGGGGCTACGACAAGGGCACGGTGCTGCCGGACTACTCGATGTTCCACCTCACGCTTCCGCGGCTGATGGCCGAGGAAGACCCCACTCGCTTCTACTGGCCCAGTTCACCGTCCAGCCCCGATCATGGCGATCCCAATAGTGACACCGTCGGCGATCAGCACCCGTGGTCGCTGGGCTTCCACGACAACGACTTTCGCAAGTACCGCCAGATGGTCTGCCGTTTCCCCAACGAAGGCGGCTCGCTCGGGCCAAACTCGCTGCCCACGATGATGGCCTGCCTGCCCGAGGGAATGCAGCACGTCCAGTCGTTCGCGTGGCAGGTGCACGACAACTCGGTCGATTCATGGGCCGAGCCGAGCCCCGTCGATCAGATCCTCGACCTCCACCTCGGCAAGGACATCCGCAAGATGTCCATCGAGCAATACGCCTACTGGGGCGGTCTGGTGCATGGCGAAGCCCTGCGCGAATACTGCGACAACTTCCGCCGCCGCATGTTCAGCAGTTCCTGCGCGATCTTCTGGATGTATAACGACACTTGGCCCTGCACGCGATCGTGGACGATCGTCGACTACTACCTCCGCCGCACCCCGGCCTTCCATCCGGTGCGCCGGGCGATGCAGCCGGTGCACCTGGTAGTGACTTGTGAGAGCGGTCAGGTGACCGTTTGGGGCATCAACGAGACCCGCGACGCGATCATTGCCGATCTGCGCTACGGAATCGTCAGCCTCGCCGGCGACTATCCGATGGATCTGTCGGCCAAGGTCGTGCTCCCGCCCAACGCCAGCACTCGCCTGGCGAGTTTCGCGGAGGACCAGTGGAAGGATCCCAAGTCGTCGCTGGCGTTCGCGAGCCTCAGCCGCGAAGGCCAACTGCTGGCCCGCAATCGCCTGTTCCAGCCGCTGTTCAAGGAGATGCATTGGCCGGCGGCGCACGTGACAGTCGAACTGAAGGACGGCCGGGCGATCTTCACCAGCCGCAGCTTTGCATGGGGCGTGTGCATTGACCTCAGCGGCGAGTCGGCGCTGGCCGACAACTTTTTTGATGTCTATCCCGGCGTGGCTTACTCGATCCCCTGGACAGGTTCACAGGCCCCGAGAATTCTCGCGGTCGGTAATCTCTCCGCGGCGTGAGGGTCTGCGGTCTCTATCAGATAGCGTTACGCCTAGATATATCGCGCGGCCCCTTTCATCTTCGCCCTGCGGGCGGTTATTATCTGCCGCGAGAGGAAGCGAGAACTTATGGCCAACCGCACCCTACTCACGATCATCCTCGGTCTGGCTCTGTGCGCTGGCGCGTCGGCCGACCTGGCCGGCGTCCCGGCGACCCAGCCGGCGCGTCGCGCGATCCCGGCGACGGCGGAATTGCGGCAGGCGCAAGTTGCCATCGCGGAGATCTGCGGCCCTCGGCTGCAGGATCGTTCTGCCGAGGCCCGCAGCCGCCTGGCCGAGGATTTGCTGTCCAAGGCTCAGGCTAATCCTGACGATGCCGCTGCTTGCTACAGCCTTCTGGAACAAGCGCGTCAACTCGCCATCGGTGCCGCCGACGGGCGCACGGCCTTGCGTGCCGGCGACAGGATATCGTCGCTGTTCGACGCCGACGCCCTGGATCTGCAGCGGGCCACGCTGCATCAACTCGATGCCGTCGGATGCGCAGCGACGCTGGTGGCGCATCGCTGCGCCCGAGCATCCATGGCGGCGATTGACCAGGATCGCCCAGAGGTCGCCATCGCGCTGGCCCGCATCGGCGTCCGTGCCGCACAACGCTCTCGCGACGCCGAGTTGATGGCCCAGGCGGCCGACGTGCTGCGTGATGCCGAGTTGGCCCAGCAGTGGATGCAATCCTTCGTGGCGACCGCGCCGGCGAGCACGCGGGCGTCGACCAGGCCCGTCGTGTCGCCGCAGGGACGATATCTGCTGTTTTACCGCCAGGAGCTAGACGCCGCTGCCGCCGCGTTTGCCGCCAGTGCCGACCCACTGGGCGGCCTGGTGAGGCAAGAAACCGAGGCTGGCGGCGACACGAGCGGTCTGCTCGAGGTGGCGCATGACTGGTGGAAACTCGCGGGCCAGACGTCTGGCGTGCCTTCGTGGCGTGTCCGTCGCCACGCGGCCGGGCTCTATGCGCGTTGCCTGCCGGCGCTTTCCAGCCTGCAGCGTGATGTTGCCCGTAAACGGATCGAGGACGCCCGCATCGAGCAGCGGCAGCGCGAAGGCTTCGCGCCTGGCATCGTCTCGGACATTATCAAGGCGTCGGACAATCAGTCTGTGGCGCACAGCGTGGAGGCCGATGTTGTTCTGCCGGCCGATGATCTGCCCAGCAGCGCTTACATGATCCGCTGTCACGGATACATCGACGTCGCGACGGCGGGCAATTACGAGTTCAACCTGATCGCCGGCACCACGGCGAAGTTGGTTATAGACGGCCGGACGCTGGTGGACGATCCGTTGTATTATCGCAAGCGAGCGGGCGAACGCTTTTCACTGAAGCTTGAGCCGGGGCTGCACGAGTTGCTGATCGAAATTCGCATCAGCGGCGGCAAGCCCAAGCTCCAGCTTACGTGGCGGCCGGCCGGCGCTAAGGAACTGTCGCCCATTCCCACGGCCGCCCTCTATCACGAGGCGGAAGACCGATGAAAATAGGGATCCTGTCCGACACTCACGGCCAGCAGGAGCGCACTGGCGTTGCCATCCAGTTGCTGCGTAAGGGCGGGGCGCAATACTACCTGCACTGCGGCGACGTCGGCGGGCACATGATCCTGGACCTGCTGGCCGGGCTGCCGGCCGCCTATGTCTGGGGCAACTGCGACTACTCGCGCAGCGAACTGGATCGATACGCCACGGCACTGGGCATCCGCTGCTGCGGGTCGATGGGCCGGCTGGAATTGGGCGGCAAGCAGGTTGTCTTCCTGCACGGCGACAATCCCCGCGACTTTGCCCGGCTATTCATGGAAGACAGTTGCCATTATGTCTGCTACGGACACACGCACGCGATGGAAGACCGCCGCGAAGGCCGTATGCACGTCATCAACCCTGGCGCCCTCTACCGCGTCGCCCGCAAGACGGTTGCCCTGCTGGATACCGACACGGACAAGGTGACGTTCCTGGACGTGACGATCCCTGCGGATCGTCATGCGTAACAGTCACCGCGTCCGGTTCACTCCACGCTTTCCACGTCGGTCTTGGTGATCTCACGGAGGGCCACGGTGGCGAAGGAGCCGGCCGGGAGGGTGAAGGCCACGGTGATGTGCTCGCCGAACTCGTCGACGCCGGAGGAGAGTTCAAAGTTCTCCAGCTTGATGCGCAGCGGACGGCGGGCGCCTTTGACCTTGTGCTTCCCGGCTTCGCGGAACTGTGCGGGCTCGAGTTGGTGCTCGGCCAGGACGGCTTTCTCCAGTTCGACCGGCGCGCCGTTGGGCTCGCTCATGCGGTAGCCGACCAGGGGGCCGGTGGGGCTGATCTCAAAGGCCTCGCAGCGCGGCGTCTCAGCGGCGAGATCCTCGACCAGGAAGCAGGCGCCGTTGTCGTGTTTCCAGGCGAAATCACCGAGCTGGATCTTGTCGAAGCTGTCCATGCGGCGCGTGAGCACCTCGTTGAAGATACGGGACTGCAAGGCCGACACCCACAGCCGGCGGAGCGGCTCTTCGATCATGCGGACGGCGGCCGACGGTTTGTGGCTCTTCATCAGCCGGGCCAGGATGCGGCGTTCCATGCCGCAGCGGCGTGGCCATTCGTGCAGGGCCTTTTCATTGTCGTGGGCCTCGAAGTGCCGGCGGGCCTGGATGGTCTGGCCGTCATCGTATTGCGAATCCGGGCTGCCCAGCAGGAGTTGCAGGACGGCCATGTTGTCGTCGCGGATCAGGGCCGCGCCGAGCTTGTCGTTGTTGTTACGCAGGCCGAAACGCTGCTCGCCGAAGAAGTTCGGCAGGCCGCGTTTGACCAGTACATCGGCGATGGCCTGCACGCGCAGGACATGGGCGGGATCGACCTCGCGGATGCGGATGGCGAAGCGGTTGCCCTTCAGGTGGCCGATGCGAAGCTTGTTGTTGTGCAGGGCCGTTGACTGAATGGTGATATCAGGCAGCTTCAGGGATGCCACCTGATCCAGCGTGGCTCCCTGGATCGAGAGGACCTGCTGGGTGATGGCCCGAGCATCCTTCATGCCGGCATAGCCGATGTTCTGGCGCGGAATGTCCAGAGCCATGGCGATTCGGCGGACGGCATCGAACGTGCTGATGCCGACCTTCTGGATCTGGGCATACACATGCTCGCCCGACCCGCAGGGCTCGTAGAGGGGGAGTTCCTGAACGAAGAAGTCCTCGTTGCGAGCCTTGATCACGCCCCCCACGCCGGGGAGGCCTTCAGTTAGATACGGTAACGCCATGGGGGGGATCATACAGGAACAGAGGCAAAAACGCAGAACATGGAACGTAACAGGCCCAAGAGCACGTGGCGGACGGATGGTTGGGAGGAGTCACACGACCCGCGAATAGCGATGGGTGGGGGCGGGACGACCGGGCAGAGGCAGCGCAGGGTCTGGATCGTGGCGGAGATGCCGTTGTCAAGGGTTGAGTCACTTTCCGCAGCAGGTTTTGTCGGTTGCCGGGGTTGTGCCGCAATCGCAGCCGTTGGTCTGGCTGGCCATTGCGGGGGAGAGTATTCGAACGAAGAAGATCGCGGCCAGGGCGCCGCCCAGCAGGGGGGACAGGACGTATACATGAAAGAACCCGCCAACGTGGTCGGGGAAGGCGGCATCCTGCCATCCCATGGTCCAGGCGACGAGGCGCGGGCCCAGGTCGCGGGCGGGATTCAGGCCGGCCTGGGTGAGGGGAGCCAGCAGGCAGATGATCGAGGTGACGGTCAGACCGATGAAGACGGGGGCCAGGGCGTTGTCGGGGCGGCCGACGTTGCAGCCTTCGGTGAGGGCGAAAATCATGAGGACCAGCAGGAACGTGCCCAGTGCTTCGGCGGCCATGGCCAGGGGAAGAGAGACCACCGCGATGCCGCCGGGAGGCTGGTAGTACTCGCCGAACATCAGGGCCGTTTGCACGGATTGTGGCGTGCCGCGGACGATCTGGTGGGCGTGTTCGTAGGCGGCGATGGACGGGGCGAACAGCAGGTACAAGGTCAGCCCGGCGACTACGGCGCCGGCGAATTGGGAGAACACGTAGACAGGCAGCTTTCGCCAGCGCATCCGCCCGCTTAACACCATGGCCAGGGTGACGGCGGGATTGAGGTGGGCACAGGAGAGATGCCGCGTGAGGTAGATGGCGAGCATGACGCCGATGCCCCACGCAAGCGCCACCTGCATCAGGCCCTGGTGGGCGCCAAACAGCACCGAGACGGCGACCGACCCGCAGCCGAAGAGCACGAGCATGAACGTGCCCAGAGTCTCGCCCAAAAACTCTTTGGAGAGCATCAGGCGGTCCTCCCTGCAGTTCGCTTAACAGTCGATCGTCGGGGGCGGGTAGCCTGTGTGATGGTGGTGAGCAGATCGGCAATAGAGTCGTGGTAGTGCTGGAGCGTCTGAGCCCAGCGGGTGAGGCAGGTGCGGCCGGAAGCGGTGAGGGCGAAAGATCGCTTGGCGGGGCGGTTATCGGCCGACTGCAGTGTGGAATTTACCAGTCCCTCCCGTTCCATTGCCTTGAGGAGGCGGTAGACGCCGGTGGGATCGGGACTCTGGCCGCAGAACATCGGCATGGCCGCGAGGCGCTGGACGACCAGGTAGCCGTGAAGCGGCTCCCGGGCGAGGATGGCCATGACGGCAGGTTGAAGGAGGCGGGCGAGGGTCTTACCCGAGCAGGGACAGTCGTGGTGGTCCATTACTAGACGTCCTCCAGTATATGACGTGCCCTTTGTATCCGTGGCGTGCTGGACCGTCAAGGGACTGCGCCCACGGTCGGCAGGGTGGCTTGGGTTTAGGCTCAGGGTGGCTCAGTGGGCTCAAGGCAGGTGCACTCGGCCCTGATGGGCTTGCGTGTCGAGGGCGTGGGTGGCGAGTGTGCCGCCGTCAGAATGGAGTTGCCTGAGGGACTGCCAAAAAGAGCAAAACCCTCTTTCCATGTCCACCGTTGCCGGCAGGCCGGAGGAGGGTTTTGCCTCTCTCTGGAGGTCTAACGTAAATCAGCTTGCGCCGAACCCGGGCGTCTGGCCTTGCGAGGGCGCATCGGGCGAGGGCGTGTGGCCGCTCTGTTCGCCGGGCTGGGACGTCGTTCCCGCTCGGGCTGCGCGGCGCGCTGCGGAGATCAGTCCGCCGCGCCGGCCGATTTCGGCCATTCGGCCACGATCGGAGGAGACGCGTTCGCCACCTTTGCGACCCGCGTCACGGGCCTCGTCGGCCGTGAACTCGTGAGCGGTGCCCTTCATGTGAGCGGCACGACCACCCTTCCGGGCGATCTCTCGCTGCTTGTCGGTATTCATCGATGCAAATCCGCGATTTTGAGTGCCAGAAGCCATAACACACCCTTTCTCGTCAACTTCCCCCTTGAGGGACACCAGTCAAAAATCATACACCGCAGTTTTGCACCCTCCCTGCCCAGCCCCGCACATCGGAGGTCGCACTGCAGTAACACTCCCTGTCGAGGTTGCAATAGATGTGCCACTGTCGCGCCCGATACCTTCGCAGGGCAAGAAAGCCCGCTTCACCCCCGGTGCACCCATCGCCCAGCCAGCACAACCACCGCAATTGCAGCACCTTACCGTTCACGGCGCACCTTGCATCTTTTCGGGCTTCGGCACTGCTACGTTGCCGCAACGACGCAGGACCGCGACAAAACGCACTCACCAGCCTGCCAGGATGGACCTGCCTCATGCCGCCGGCAACGGCGCCACAACCGACGGACTGCCATCGATCATCGGAAATACCTTGTCCAGATGGCTCAGCAACAGTGCCTTGCGAATGTGATCGCACAGGCCTGCCAGGATCAGCTCGTGCGAGCCCTCGCAGACTTCCCGACGCAGGGCGACCAGCGCCCCGATCGCCAGGCTTGGCAGAAACTTGATCCGGGTGCAGTCTATGACCACATCGCGAGCCCGGAGCGCGAGTTCGCTCCGCACCGCGGCCGCCAGTTCGTCACAGGCGGCGGAATCCACTGACGCCATGTCGATGCGAACCATGATGCGGTTGTCATCGGCCGTGGTCGTAATCGCTGTCCCTGCCATAATGCCTCCTTTTGCGAGAGGATCTACCGGCCAACTGGGACCCAAAATAGCCTCTCGCGACCTTGTAGCATGCAGACACATGTGACCCATCTCTTACCGATCATAGGCGCTGTCGCCGACAGCCGACGACGGTGGTGGGCATCCCCGCGGGGGACATGCCGGCCGCAAGACTCGGAGGTGCTTGAACCACGATGCCCGCGAGGACGACCTTCGGATCGGGAAGGACCTGGAAGTTGGCCATGCCCTGGTCTACCGCTCTGGCGGGAGGGACTGTACAATCCTCTGCGTCATGTCGCCTGAATCCGCCAACGAGTGGCTTGAGCGAGCGAGGCAGAATGCCGGGCGCTTTGGCCGGTTGCTGGAAGCGGATTTGGCGGACTTGCGGCAGAATCAGGTGACGGTGGATACAGTTCAGGCCGTTGCGAAGGTTGAGCAGATCCAGTGTGTGCTCGGCCGGATTATCGCAGGGATGAACGACGACCCGCAGCGTGTCCTTGAACAGGAGAGTGATCACAAATGAGCCAGGTGACGACCCAGCCACAGCCGGCCAGTCAGCCCTTTGTCGCCCAGGCGGGCAAGACATATCGGCGTTATCGTTATGTCATGTTCGTACTGATGGTGGGCTTCGGGCTTGCGTTTCTCTATGACGGCTTCTTTCGCTGGCCGGGGCACAACGCCAAATACAGCGTCTTGGAAGCGAAGATCCAGCTCCTGGAGGTCAAGTCTCGCGACAATCCTGCGCTGCGCAAGGATCTGGATGACGGGCTTGCGGAACTGAAGCGAATTCCGAAAAGGCACACCGATTTCGATCTGCAACTGCAGCGGGTGCTGGGGTTCCTGCTTCCGCCGCTGGCGACGGGTGTGCTGATCATGTGGCTGCGCCGGTCGCGCGGCGAGTATCGCCTGGAAAACGACACGCTGCATGTTCCGGGGTATCCGCCCATTCCGCTGGATACCATTGACTCGCTGGACAAGACCCGGTGGGACCGCAAGGGCATCGCGTTCGCCAGCTACCATCTTCCCAATGGCAAGACCGGCATCGTCCGTCTGGATGACTTCATCTACGAGGCACACCCGATTCGTGACATGGTCAAGTGCATCGAGGAGTCGATCATCGCCCGCGCCCGGGCGCAGCAGCAGCCCTCGGCATAACCATAAAGAACTACGAGGAACCCCACCGTGGCCCAGATTCGTCCGTTCGCAGCGATTCGCTATGCACGCCGGCCGGAGAGTGATTTCTCCCACCTGATCGCACCTCCGTATGATGTTCTGACCGATGCCGACAAGGCTCGGCTGCAGGCGCAGAACTCGCACAACATCGTCACCATCGACCTGCCTCACACGCCGCCTAAAGAGGCTGGCCCCGACGCTGTCTACCAGCAGGCGAATCTGACGCTGCAGAGCTGGCTGAAATCGGGCGTGCTGGCCCGCGATCCACGCCCGGCGTTCTATCCCTATGCCCAGACCTATCAGCAGGGGCAGCGCACGGTGCATCGGCGCGGGTTCATGGCGCTGGTGAGGCTCTCGCCGTTTGGCAAGGGCGAGGTGGTGCCCCACGAGAAGACGTATAAAGGTCCGATCGAAGACCGCATGAAACTCATGCGCGCCACCGGCGTGCAGCTCTCGCCGATCTTCGGGATGTTTTCTGATCCGCGGCACGCGGTGACCGAGGCGCTGTACCAGAACGTCGCCAAGCCCGAGCTTTCGGGAATGCTTGACGGTGTGAAGAACGACCTCTGGCACGTCAACGACGCCAGCACGATTAACAAGGTGACGGACCTGCTGGAAGACCATCCGGTCTACATCGCCGACGGTCACCATCGATATACCACGGCGCTGCAATACCAGCAGGAGTGCATCGCCGCGGCGGGGGGCATGCTACCGGCGAACCACCCGGCCAATTACTGCATGTTCGTCCTGGTCGGGATGCAGGATCCGGGCCTGCTGATTCTGCCCACCCACCGACTGCTGGGGGGCCTGGCGGGCTTCAACATCGACAAACTGCGATCGGTGCTGGGCGGCAATGCCACGATCGAGCCGACCACGCTGCCGGCGAAGGCGACGGCCGAACTGGAGACGCTGGTCGCTCATCAGCCGACGCACACGTTCGGGCTCTACGATGGGGCCAGCGGGAAGAGCTACCTTATCCGCCTGACCAATAAGGACGTCCTGGCCAATCTGGAGCCCGGGCAGAGCAGCACCTGGCGCGAGCTGGATGTCGCCATCCTTCAGAGATATCTGATTGACGAGGTGATCCGCCCGGCATTCAGCCCGTCGGCCGACGTGATGCGCGGGTACACCGCCAATGGCGCAGCGGTCGCCGAGCAGGTGGATGGGCAGAAGTACCAGGTCGGCCTGGTGCTGCAGTCCACGCCTCTGCACGCACTGGAGGCCCTGGGCAAGCACAACGAAGTGATGCCACAGAAGAGCACCTATTTCTTCCCCAAGCTGGCAACCGGCATGGCCATCAATGTGCTAACCGATCCCGGCTCGTCCAAGTAACAGCCAGCCCTCCCCGGCGTGAGCGAGGCGGCGCTCCCTTTGAACATCAGAGACATACATTATGAAACTGGGTTCCATATTCAGCGATCATGCCGTTCTGCAACGTGAAATAGCGGTCCCGGTCTGGGGATGGACGCGCCCACTGGCCAAGGTGGTCGTGAAGGTCGGTCCTTACAAAGCGCAGTCGGTTTCGGGGACCGATGGCAAGTTCATGGTGCGTCTGCCGACGATGAAAGCGGGCGGGCCGTATGAACTGGAAGTGAGCTCGCCCGACAGCGATGAGAAAGCCATCCGGCAGGATATCTGGATCGGCGAGGTCTGGATCGCTTCTGGACAATCCAATATGGAGTTCCCGCTGGTCGATGTGCCCGAGGAGACCAACCCGAATCTGCGCATGGCGAACGTTGCCCACCTGGCGCACGCCGGCCGGCAGAGCGACGTTGCGGTCTCGTGGGAAGTGGCGAGCCGCGCCACCAGTTCCACGTTCTCGGCGGTGGCGTACCACTTCGCACAGCAGCTCCAGGAGTCACTGGGCGTCAAGGTCGGCATCATCAACACCTCCTGGGGCGGGACGATCATCGAGGCGTGGACCAGCCGGGAAACCCTGGTTCGCAATGACGATGTCAGCGACTGGGTCGCCCGTTATGAAGCCGATACGCACAGCCCGGCATTCTGGGGCGAGGCCGCGCAATACGACAGGGAAGCCGGGCTTCCTCGCGACCCGGGTAACCAGGGGCTCACGCAGGGATGGGCCAAGGCCGACCTGGACGACCGTGGCTGGGCCTCGATGAAGATCCCCGGCAGTTGGGCGTCGCAAGGCCACCGCTACAGCGGCATCTTCTGGTTCCGCAAGACGGTGGACATCCCCGCCGCCTGGGCAGGCAAGGACCTGACGCTCACTCTCGGGGCCGCAGACAAGCAGGATATTACCTACTTCAACGGACAGCAGGTGGGCACCACCGGCTCGGGACTGGATGAGAGCCACTGGAATCAGCAGCGGATGTATCGCATCCCCGGCAACCTCGTCAAAGCAGGCAAGAACGTCATTGCCAGCCGCGTCTACTCGTTCATCTTCGATGGTGGCCTGATCGGCCCGGCCTCGAAGATGGCCGTGACCCTGGAAGAAGAGAAGGAGCAGGCGATTCCCCTGGCAGGTGAGTGGAAGTACGCCATCGAGCAGAATTTCGGGGTTATCGCCCCCCCCAGGCAGTTGCCCGGCCCTGGCAATCCCAACACCCCGTATGTCCTTTTTGACAACATGATCGCTCCGCTGGTGCCTTACGCCCTGCGGGGCGCGATCTGGTATCAGGGCGAGTCCAATGCCGGTCACCCGGAGAAATACCAGCGGCTCATGGTCGACATGATCCGCGACTGGCGCCGCGCCTGGGGACAGGGAGACTTCCAGTTCCTGATGGTGCAGCTTGCCAACTTTGAAGCAGCGGACAACTGGGCGCCCCTGCGCGAGGCGCAGCTCAAGTCGTTGTCCGAGTGCAACACCGGCATGGCGGTGACCATCGACATCGGTGATCCAATCGACATCCATCCCGTCAACAAGCTGGATGTCGGCAAGCGTTTGTCGCTCTGGGCTCTGTCGCGAACCTATGGCAAGCATGGCGCAGTTTCCGGGCCGCTGTACGCGGGAATGTCCATCGAGGCAAACAGCATCCGCCTGCGCTTCTCGCACGTGCATGGCGCCCTGGTCGCCAAAGACGGAAAGCTCAAGACGTTTGAGATCGCCGGCGACGACCGGAAGTTCGTCCCGGCCGACGCGTCCATCGACGGCGACACCGTCGTGGTTTCCAGTGCCGCCGTCGCCGCACCGATGGCCGTGCGCTACGCGTGGGCCAGCAATCCCCAAGGATGCAACCTCTACAATGCCAGCGGACTGCCTGCATCCCCGATGCGTACGGACAATTGGTAACTCTGCTATACTGCGGTGACTTTGAACGATCGATATTTCCAACAGACGTTCGCTAATGGCCTGACCCTGGTCGCCGAGAAGATGCCGGCGGTGCAGTCGGCCGCCATGACGCTGCTCATACCGGCTGGTTCTTCTACCGATCCGGCCGGCCAGGTCGGGTCGGCCACGGTCCTTTCGGACGTGGTCTTCCGCGGCGCTGGGGCGCGTGACAGCCGGGCGCTGTCTGAGCATCTGGATTCGCTGGGGCTGCATCGCTCCAGTGGCGCCAGTGTCTATCACACTCGGTTCGCAGCGGCCGCCGTGGCCGAGAACGTCATGGAAGGCCTCGCGGTCTACGCCGACATCGTCCGCCGGCCGATGCTGCCGGCCGACGGCTTTGAGTCTTCGCGCGAGCTTGCCCTGCACGCCATCGACGGCGTCGAGGATGAGCCGCGGCAGAAACTGCTCATCCGTCTTCGCGAAAAACATCTGCCCGATCCGCTGGGCCGCAACACCATGGGCGAGCGCAAAGACCTGATGGCGATGACCAGCGACCGTCTCGCGGCCGACTTCCGCCGGCGATACCAGCCAACTGGCGCGATCCTTTCCCTGGCCGGCAAGATCGACTTCGCCGAGGTGCAGCAGCGTGTCGAGCAGCTTTTTGCCGACTGGCCGGCCAATCCCGCGCCAGCTCCCGAACTGAAGCGCACGCCCGAGCGAATGTTCCACGAGACGCAGCAGAGCGAGCAGACGCACATTGGCATCGCATGGGATTCGATCCCCGAAACGCATGAGGACTATTACCTGGTCCGGCTCGTTGGCGAGGCCCTCGGCGGCGGCATGAGCGGGCGGCTGTTCACCGAAGTCCGCGAGAAACGCGGGTTGTGCTATTCCGTCTGGGCCGGCTTCTCCAGCCTCAAAAATCTTGGCTTCATGATGGGCTACGCCGGCACGAGCAACGACCGCGCCCAGGCCACCCTGGACTGCTTCATGGACGAACTGGCACGGCTCGCCAAAGGCATCGCCCAGGATGAACTGGACCGCGCCAAGATCGCCCTCAAAGCCAGCACCATCATGCAGGGCGAGTCCACCAGTTCCCGGTCCGGCGCGATCGTGCACGACTATTTCGTCCGCGGCCGAATCCGCACGCTCGACGAGATCAAGGCCGCCATCGAAAGCGTCACGCTGGACCGCGCCAACGCGTACCTGGCGAAGAACGTCCCAGGCCCCTTCACAATCGTCACCGTCGGCCCCAAGCCGCTGACCCTGAAGGCGTAAAGCCTTCGGCTTCAGTGCCGTGGAGTCTGGCCTTTCCTTTATGAGGCCTGAAGCCTTTGGCTTCAGGCCCGCCCCAAAGTGGAGCCCACTTCAGTCGGCCACTCCGACGCCTCGCCCGCATCTCTCGGGAGTGCTGCGAGCCCCCACGACGCGGCAAGGAGAAGGAACAGTGGCACAGTCGCCCATACCAAGGCGCAGGTCGTCGCAGGAGCTTATCGACGCCGGCCAGGTGGCGGCCTACAAAGTGCAGCGCCGCGAGCGCCCGATCTATCGGGAGCGACTGGTCGGAGGTGGCCACGGCCATGGAGTCGGAAACCACCCTCAACGGCCAGACCCGCTCCAAGGAGTTCGAGTTCCGCGTCATCGCCATGAACAAAGCCGGCGAAGGCGAAAGCAGCAACAGCGTCATGGCGGTGTTGTGATCCCACGGGTTAGTTGTGATATGATGACGCCGACACGGGTAAAAACATCCGCGCGGCGCTTGCAGGTCGCGATATGAATCGCGTTCTGTTTGACTGTCGCGTCAGCGGACGATCATCTGGGAGATATTGGATCAACAGGGAGCATGTCATGGAAGATTCGGTTTCCGCCGCCACGCTTGAAGCCAGCGACACATTCAGCGTTCCCGATGGCGGTGCTCCCCAGAATCGCGAGTTTGCTGACAAGTGTGGCGCATATACGCTGGTATCTCGGATGTCTCGCGCGATTGTCGACCCGGGTGACGCACTGGCAGTCGAACTGTTCATCACTGGGTATGGCGCTATCAGAGGCGCAAAGCTGCTGGTGTATCCCTCCCCAGGTATCTACGACACATCGAAATCGAGTTTGACTGCCGGCTGCAAGGTAGTGGGCAACAGAACCGTATTTGGTGGTCAGTCATGGCCGATGGCCCCGGGATGCAGTTTCTGGATTGACTTAGGCACCACGGGCGTTGCGAATCCCAGATGGAAAGGCCCGACCTTGTTCTTTGACGTGCGGCCGGATACTCATCTGATCATGACCGAGATGGCTTTTCCATGGACGCCCCCCGAGGGCGACTACCATGGCCCGATTACACTGTCCCTGAAATTGAATGATAGGGCCGCGCCTGGGGCATATGACATCAGGTTCGTGCTCACGTACTACAATGGCGAATCTTGGGTCACCTCCGCAGAAACCGCACAATTCTCAGTCAGAACTTGGTACCAAAGATGGGAAACTTGGTGCCAAACTGCTGCTGTTGCTGCAGCGCTAATAGCGCTGCTTGCGTTGATTGCCCAAGTCTTCATGAAGTGAAGACAGGGGGAAGCCGAAGGGGTCAGGAGCCATACTTGACTCGTTTCCCCGGCCGGGTGCAGGCCGGGGCAAGGGAAAACGGGCATGGGATCGATACGAGTCCACTCTGCCGTCGAAAGGCAGGATTAGCCACAAAAGGCACAGAAGGCTCGAAAAAGACCGAGGAAAAATACACACGCCGGCTCTGTTTGTTCTTGTGCCTTTTGTGCTTCTTGTGGCAACTCTTCTTCGTGGTTTGGCCCGCAAGCAAAAGTATTCCTCACGCAGATCGTAGGGTGGGTACGTACACGAACCCACCTTTCGGACACAGACGCTCAAGGTGGGTCGGAGCATACCGACCCACCCTACGGACTACGGACTGGTCGGATGTGGCCACGGCGATGGCGTCGAAATCACCCTCAATGGCCATCCCTCTTCTTCGCGTCCGTCTTCGCGTGCTTCGCGCTTTCGCGGTTCATCCGCTTCGTTCGCCTTCTTCTCCGCGGCTTGTGAGAAACGAATTAGAGCCACACATCGCCCAGCGCAGCAGAGCCGCAGCCAGAAGAAATATGGCCACGGATAACACGGTCGAGGCGAGTACACCTCGAACACGGACAAGCAGCCAGGACGCTGTTTCTTCTCTTCATCCGCGATTGGAAAGGCCAAACGGTCACGCCCCGACTGCAAACTGCATCTCTCTGGCGTTCTCCACGACTTTGCTGGCCCGCAGGACTTCAAAACGCACCACCCCGCCATCGTAGCCGTAGTCGGCCACGACACCGGGACGGACTTCCTCGCTCTCCTTGATGCGCTCGTCGCGCAGGCGGATCGTCAGCGTGTCGGTCTCAGGATCGTATTGAACCTTCATGGCAACAGTCCTTTCAGATAACGCTGAACCTGCGAGGTCTTGTACACGGTGACCACCACCAGCTCATCAGCCACATCCTCAACGACAATCCGCAGCAACATTTCCTGCCGAAGCACCAGATCATCATAGCGTCCCATCAGGACGCGCCGCCCCGGCGGGTCGGGAATCTCAAACTCCGCTCGGGCCAACACCGCATCGGCAACGGCATGGTCGATCTCGCGATCGGCCAGATTCTGCAATGCGTGCTGTGTCCAACGAACCGGTTTCATCTGCCTGGATTGTACACTGCAGACCTGCGGAGCGCACAAGGCGTAACGGTGAATGCCTGGCGAGGCCTTCGGCCGCAACCGAATAGTGTTGCCACAGATGGGGCACAGATGCGCACGGAGAAGAGCAAAGCGGACGGGGATCGGTGTGATCGGCCATCCCTCTTCTTCGCGTCTTCCTTCGCGTGCTTCGCGCTTTCGCGGTTCATCCGCTTCGTTTGCCTTCTTCTCCGCGGCTCGGCGGCTCTGCGTGAGAAAAGAATCAGAGCCACAGATCGCCCAGCGCGGCAGAGCCGCAGCCAGGAAGAAATATGGCCACGGATAACACGGTCGAGGCGAGTACACCTCGGACACGGATAAGCAGCCAGGACGCTGTTTCTTCTCTTCATCCGTGATTGAAGCGTACCCGCTTCAACCGTGCCATCCGTGGCTAAGAATCTTCCTCACGTCTGCCTTCGCAAGGGATGCGGGGGCCAGAAACCGGGACAGGAGTCGAGTTGCCAGTGCGGCACTGCACACCGAGCGTGCATCCGCGGCCATCCGCGCTCATCGAGGCGTACTCGCCGGGCGGTTAAGACTCTTCGTCGCGCTTGCTGCGTCTCTTCTCAGCAAGCCCCCTGACCACTATGATCCGCCTCCGTCCCGGATGAGGATCGACTCGGGGAAACTGCAGCCGGGGAATCGTGAGCAGCGAAATGACTAACTGTGTACTTCAACCCGTCGCGGAGACCTCTTGCCGCCGCTTCTGGCCGGTGTATTTGGTCGAAGGCCTGGCCGCCCTCGGCTCCAACCTGCTGATGGTCGGCGTCTTCTTCTACATGCAGCACCGCTTCGGCTTGGGGGCTCGCGAGAACCTGCTGCTGGCCGCCTCGCAGGGCGTCGCCTACATTCTCGGCGCGCTGCTTGCCGGCCGCATCACGCGATGGCTTGGCCGGGTCCCGGGGCTGGTTGTGCTTCACGTGCTGATGGCCGCGATGGGCCTGGTCGGATGGCTCACCGACTCGCCCGTGGCGGTCACCGCGGTGCTGATCTGCTACACGCTGCTGAGCGCCGCCAACTGGCCGGTACTTGAGGGACTGATCTCCACCGGGGTCGATGCCCACCAGCTTTCCCGCCGCATCGGCCTGTTCAACCTTGTCTGGTCCGGGGTGGCGGCCGGCACCGTGGCGGTCAATGGCGCGATCATCCAGTACTGGCCGGCCGGCGTTTTTCTATTGCCGCTGCTGGTGCATTGCCTGGTGGCGGGACTCATCTTCATACCACTGCCGCCATCGGCATCGTCCGAAGTCTCCCCGGCCGACGCGGGAGACGGCCCGGAACCGAAACTGCTTCAGATGCGCACGCAGGCGTTGTGGCTTTCGCGTATCGGCCTGCCGGCCGTCTATATCGTCACGTACGCCCTGGTCGCCATGATGCCTTCTCTGCCGACCATCCAACCGCTGGGCACAACCGCCAAGACCCTGGTCGGCAGTGTCTGGCTGATCGCCCGCTTCGGCGCATTCCTGCTGCTGGGGGCCACCGTCTGGTGGCACGTCCGCCCGCGAGTCATCCTGGCCGCCGCCGTCCTGCTGCTGCTGGCGTTTATCGGCACCACCATCCCGCTCAGTCATCTCGGGGGCCAGGGCGGCTCATCCGCTGATCTCACCTGGATGATCTCCTGGCAGGTGCTGCTGGGCCTCGCGATGGGCATGATCTATTGCGGCAGCCTTTACTTCGGCATGGTCCTCAGCGAGGGCTCGACCGAGCACGGCGGGTATCACGAAGCCCTCATCGGCGCAGGGCAAGTCATGGGTCCCACCGTCGGCGTCTTGGTGCCCGGAGGGCTGACCGGCGGCATCACCGCCGTGGCCGGGCTGACAACTCTCGCCGTCCTCGCCGCCGCCATCACCACCATCGTCCTGAGCCGCAATCACTGCCGAGGTGTCTCGTGACGCTTTTCTCCTGGCAAATCGTGTCCGAACCCTTCGACATCCCCTCCGCCGGCCCGCACGTCCGGATGCTCTTCACCGCCAGTTGACCCACGTCCACTTTGCACGCTCGCCGTATTGATCCTGCCCGCCTCTTGATCAACGCGTTGCCCCCGCGACAATCTGTTTTCTATGGCAACACTATCAACACCCGCTGTTCTGGCATTTCGCTCCGTCCACGAATTCGGTGTCCGTGCCGATGCCGAGGGTCTGCAGACGGAGGCGATCCAGAGGGCGATCGATGCCTGCGCGGCCGCGGGCGAAGGCCTGTCGTTTCCTGCCGGGACCTATCGCAGCGGCACCCTGCTTCTGCGATCCCATCTGGCGCTCCGCTTGGAAGAAGGGGCGGTCCTCCTGGGCAGCGATAAGATCGCCGACTACGACACGAAGCTCTGTGGCGGCGGTTTCCTCATCAGCCAGGATCTCCAGGACATCCGTGTTGAAGGACCCGGCGTGATCGACGGTGCCGACTGCGCCGATCCCAACGGCGAGGAAGGCTTCCGCGGGCCGCACTGCCTGGCCTTCACCCGCTGCAAGGACGTGCGCATCACCGGCCTGACTATTCGGCGCTCCGCCAACTGGGCGTTCAATTTCGTCGAGTGCAGCGACGTCGCCTTTGACAAGCTCACCATCCTGGCCGGCCACGATGGTGTGGACGCCATGAACAGCCGGGGCTTTCGCTTTTCACACTGCGACTTCCGCACCGGCGACGACTGCATCGCCGGCAACGGCAACCAGGATTTCCATTTCATCGACTGCGCTTTCAACAGTTCCTGCAATGGCATGCGACTCTCATGTATCGACCTGCTGGTTGACCGTTGCCGCTTCTACGGGCCAGGGCAGTACGCGCACAAGATCACGGGCCACAACAAGATGCTGGCGGCGTTCGTTCATTTTTCGCCGCCCGACCGCGCGGGTTGCGCTGGGCCGCAGCCGCAAAGTGATCGCTGGCTCATTGCCAACTCCACGGTGGAGAACGCGAATCAACTTTACGAATTCGACTATCGCACGCTCTGGCAGAACGGCCGGCCGGCTGGCCATGTGACGTTCCGCGACGTCACCGCCACGGGGCTCACCAGGCCTATCACCGTCTGCGGCGATGGCGGGCGCCAATTCCGTCTGACCCTCGAACGAGTGACCCTGGCGCTGCCGCGGGGCACTTGGTTCCATCATCCGTTTGTGGATCTGCGGACTTTTGATGCCCTTGAGATTCGCGGGCTCACCTGCATTGGCGTCGATGGCAGCCACATGGCGATCAGCACCGTTGATGGCCGGCGGGTGGACGTGCAGGCGATGGAATGCAAGACGTCTGCTTGACTTGCGCGAAGGCGGTGCCTCAGCCGACGGCAGTCTTGGCGGCGGGGATGGTTGCTTGTGGGCGGAAGCTGATCTCGCGGCTGAGGATGTTCACCAGGTCCTGGGCTTCGGCTCTATTGAGTCGGGTGAGGATCTGTTCCCAGCGATAGGCGAAGCTCCCTCGCTCATCGCGCCGACGATGGCGGAAGAGATTGTCGAAGCCGCGTTTGCGCTTGCGGTATTCCTGTTGGATCCGCCGGAACGAGTTGCTGAATGATTCGATATAGGCCGCGGCAAACGCGATCGGGTCGGGAACCAGCGCGATGCGTGCGTTCACCGGGCGGGCGTAATCCCTGACCAGCGTCTCCAGCGGAGTGCGATAGTCAGTGAACGTGGCGGTCGGATCGGCGACGATACACTCAACCGGCAGGCCTCGATCGTCGCAGCGAATCACTTCGTCACCGTCATCGAAGACGACGCGATCTTCCAGATCGGTGCGGCCGACGATCAGGTTCGACGCGGCGGCCTCGCCCAGAATGCGGGCAAATCGCACCGCGAACTCGCTGTTCTGGAACTTGCCGTTGGGCATCTTGTCGGTGGCGACGCCGTGGATGTAGTCGCGCTCGACGTAGGTTGTCCAGATCGAGATGCCCTGCAGTTCGCCCCGGCACCCGCAATACGGCTCGCTGATCTTCCGCGCGACGATGCGGGCTGGAAGGTTCATGCTCAGTTGCCGGCATCCCAGGCGGCGGTCGAGGATGTACTCGGTGTATTCCTCGGACTCGATGATCGCCTGGAGCAGGTCCTTGCCTTCTTCCAAGTGCTCGCGGATGCCCCACTTGACCATGCGGATGATGCGGACGACTTCCTTCGTCTCGCCCTTGACGCAGATCTCAGCGATGTAGACATCCCGGCGCCCGGTTGCCAGGACCCGGCGGGATAACGAGCGAGGAACCCGGCCGATGTTGATGTACTCCAGGTCGCCGTGCTCGCGGATAAAGTTGAAGATGAACCCCTTGGCCTTGTCATCGCACAGGTACTTCAGCCTCGGGTCGGCATCCGGCAGGGTGGCGTCTTCAAAGACCGTGTCGAAGATCAGTTCGCCTTCCTCGATGCGCCCGCCGGGCAGCCACTCGATCTGCATGTAGAACTCGCTGCTCATCCCCAGCAGTTCTTCCTCTGAGCACGACCGGTCGCTCTGGGCGGCGAGGCAGGTGAACATCCCGCGGCGCCAGTCGGGGCTGTCCAGGTCGTCCTGCTGATACTCCGGCGCAACCGCGTCGCGGAACTTCTGGTGCAGCCGCTTGAACGCGTCAACCAGTTCGTCCGAGGCCAGACAGTAAAAGTCCAGCCCTTCGAGAGTCGCGGCGGTGAACCCTGCACCTGCTTTGAAGAATGCAATCTCCGCATGCTGCATGCGATTCCGGCGGCGGGCGAAATCCTGGATCTCGGCCAGGTGGATGCGAAGCTGCGCTTCGTCCAGTTCGATCAGGCTGCCGAACTGGCCGCAGGTGAGAAATCGCGTGCCGGTGGCCTTGTTGTAATAGTAGATCGACTCGCCGCCGATCCCGATCAGCGAGGAGACGACCATCTGCTTCATGTCGGCGGCGCTCTTGGGCATGCGGCTGATACGCCAACACTCGCCGCGGCGCTTGATCGCGTGGCGGACGTCGGCGTTAAGCACATGAAGGAAGTTGATCTTGTGCTTGGGAAGGATCTCCTGAAGCAGTTCGTCGGCCTCAAAGGCGATGTCCATCTTGGACGGATCGGGACGAATGAGGACGCAATCCTCTTCCATGATCAGGTCGACCGAGTTTTCCCAGTGAAGGTTCTGTTCATATTCCGACAGCGGAGGCAGCCCCTGGCTGGTGCGCTGGCGGTTGAGGATATCGACGAAGGCAACCCGCTGGGTGGCGTGAATGCCCGGGAGTGTGACGATGGTGTCGGCGTAGGGGAAGACGGTGCCGATGCGGGAGACGAGATTCCCCTGGCTGTCACGCGCCAGCGGGTGTTCCCCGATGATTGTCGGCGCAATATGCCTTTCCATGGGACCGTTCACAACACTCCCTATAGCCCAGCCGGGACACTGACGCTCTCATCATAGCCAGCTCGCCACACGCATTGCAGCAAGAGCCTGACAATGCCGGGCTAACGTGCTATTCTACCCGAAGCGAGGCGACGATGCACTGATAAAGCACATGCGAGGTGCGATGAGGAGTGCGGGCCCGTTTTTCCGGGCAACTGCGATTTCTTAGCCCCAACGGGGCGACATTCTTGAGCCCAAGGTAAGCGTACTCGCGCAGCCCTGGGTAACGATCGAGCCGAAAAACAGGGAGCCGAAAAACAGCCGAAAAACAGGAGCCGAAAAACAGGACGCAATTCAATAGGCCGCATCCCTTGGCCTCATTCTCACGGCACAATCTTCGTCGCCGGTTCGCTCCACGGCCCTTGTCGCGCCGCGCCAATCGCCGCCACGCGGAACCAGACGCGCTGGCCGCTGGCGGTGGAGAGATCAACGCTGTAACTCTTGTTACGTTTTGCCACAGCCTCTTCTCCCTGTGCAAGTCATTATCAAAACTGTGTGGGGAGCATCACACACCAGATGGTCGGAGTCAAGGGGCAGAAGGGCAGGAGGGCAGGAGGCAGTCCCAGCGCGGCCGCTCCTTCTTGCTCGTCACCGCATCCACCCGATACATCCAATTGGCTAGGCAGGGCGTCGGCCGGAAAAACAGCACATGTTTCAGATTGGACTTGACCCGTTCATCCCCCTATCTTATACTCACAACCATTAGTCGCGGCGGCCAGCGTGCGCGCCGACCATGGTGCTCTTTGACAAGTGAATATCCGGCCATTAAACGCCAATAATCGCACCAGCCAGGTCCGAAATGGCCCTCTGATGTAAATACCTAACATGTGTTATGATGCTCTGGGCGTTGTTACGTTCTACGTTTTACGCTCTTCCCTACCCGTCTCGATTCCACTTACATTCAATCGGTTCGGCCACACGAAACTTGCGCATCTTCCCCCCTGAATCGCACCTAAGTCCTTATCAACACTACTCTCCTGACCCCCTCCCCCCACCCCTGGAAAACGTGCGCATCTTGCCCATCCGATCGCACGTAAGTCGACCGAAGATGGGAGCGGGAGAAGGGCGGGCGAATCGAGAGCGGGGGGCAGTCCTCGCGCCGGCGTGCCGCGTTGAGTAGTGCGCGGCGTCCTCGCCCGCACTCTTCGGCCACTGCCAAGTGCCCGTTGTTCGGCAAATCCACCGATCTCGGGCCTCGGCAAATCAGATTGTCTGGCCGGGCCTGTGCGGGCTAGGACGCCGCGCACATGGAGGGCGCGCCGGCCCCGATTGCCCGTGACAAGTGATGCCTCCATCAAGTATCCTTCCCTTCCTGATCAGCCACGTGCAGGGGTTGGCCACGAGCCGCCCGGAAAGCCAGAACATAGCATGAAGATCGGAACGTATTACTACCCCGAACAGTGGCCTCGCGAGCAGTGGGAACGCGACTTCGACAGCATCGCCCGCATGGGCATGCAGATCGTCCACATGGGCGAGTTCGCCTGGTTCCGGATGGAACCCCAGGAGGGCAAGATCAACCTGGACTGGCTCGCCGAGTGCATCGAGATGGCCAGGGAGCGTGAACTGGATGTGATCCTCTGCACGCCGACGGCCGCTCCCCCTATCTGGCTTTCGCAGGAATACCCCGAGACGCTACCGATGAGCGCCGATGGCAGCCCCCATCGCTTTGGCGGCCGGCGCCACTATAACCCCCTGTCGCCCGACATGGTCGCCGCGACTCGGCGCATCGTCACCGCGATGGCCGACCGTTTCGGGCAGCACCCGTCGGTCATCGGCTGGCAGATCGACAACGAATACTGCGGCGGTTTCGACCAGTCCCCCGCGACTCACAGGGCGTTTAGGCAGTGGCTGCAGAACCGATACAAGACCATCGACGCGCTGAACCAGGCGTGGGGCTGTCAGTTCTGGAACACTTATTACACCGAGTTTTCTCAGATTCAGTTGCCGGCAAGGCGTGAACTGGACTACTGCAACCCGCACCAGCATCTCGATGCCTCGCGGTTCTGGTCCTGTGCCTTCGCCCGGTTCAACAAGGTGCAGGCCGACATCCTCAAGCCCCGCGTGGGCAAGCGCTTTATCACCACCAACTTCATGCCCCTGCACCCGGACGCCAACCCCGCCGACATGGCCGACGATCTCACGCTGTTCGCGTGGGACAGCTACCCCGTCAGCGGGCATGACAAGCCGGGGAATCAGACGTTTCGCATCGCCGATCCTGCGGCCATTGGCCTGGTGCATGACCAGATGGCCAGCTACAACGGGCGGTGGGGGCTGATGGAACTGCAGCCCGGCCAGGTGAACTGGTCCGGAGTGCCGACGCTGCTGTACCCCGGCGCTGTGAGGCTGTGGATCTGGACCGCGATCGCCCATGGCGCGGAGTTCGTCACAACCTATCGCTTCCGCCAGCCGCGATTTGGCACTGAATTGTTCCACCACGGTCTGGTCGGGACCGACGGCGTCACTCCGTCGGCCGGCGGGCGCGAATTCGCTCTGGCGGCTACTGAACTGGCGCGGCTGGACCTGGGCAAGCTGGCCGCAGTGCCGACCGTGGCGGCCGCTCCGCCGCCCATGCCGCCCGTGGGTCGCAAGGCCGCCAAACTGGTTCCGATCGGCCCGACGACAGCAGGGCTGGCGACAGTGGGGCTGGTCTTCGACTTTGAGCAGTTGTGGTATTACCAGACGCTTCCGCAGGCGAGGCGATGGGACTACGGCAAGCTGCTCCGCCAGTGGTATGGCGCGATCAAACGCCTGGGCTTGAAGGTCGAGATCCTGCACGCGCATCGGCCGCTGCCGATGAATCTACCGATGATCGTATGTCCTGGCGTTCAAATGGTCAGCGAGGGCTTTGTGCAAGGCATGCACCAGTATGTGCAGGCTGGCGGCAATCTGGTCCTGACCTGCCGCACGGCGCTGATGGACACAACTGGCCAGCTCTTTGAGGGTCCGCTGGCGGCGCCGATTCTTCCCCTGATTGGCGGGATGGTCGAGGCGTACGACGGGCTGACCGATGGCGTGACCGCCAAGGTCGAGTTGGAGGACAAGCTCTACGACTGGAGCATCTGGGGCGATCTGCTCTACGCCGAGCGGGATACGAAGGTTCTGGCGCGATACGCCGACCAGTTCTATGCCGACGCTGCGGCCGTGATCCAGAAAAAGCACCCCAAGGGCACGGTCACCTACTGCGGCGTGTTCGCCGAGCAGGAGTTCACCAGCGCGCTCACCGAGCAGTTGGCCAGGCAGTTCGCGCTGCCCGTGACCGCGCTGCCAGAGCGCGTACAGATTTGCCGGCGTGGGGCCTATCACTTCTGCCTCAACTATCAGGATGTTCCCTACGAACTGAGCGTGCCCAGCAGCGCGAGGTTCGTCGTGGGGGCAGCGACAGTGGAAGCAGCGGGCGTCGCCGTCTGGGAAGAAGGCTGAACCGGTCGGGCCACAGGCGGCTCACACAGCGCCGCTGCCCGGCAGTGGCCGGCGGGACGGCGCTGACTCGCGCGCGTCGTTGACGGCATGGAGAGACTGGGCGATCTGCCGGACCAGTTCTTTCCCATTGGGATCGCCGTGGCCGCTGTACTGGATCACCACCGCATTGCCGCCCTCGAGCATGATGCAGGCGGCCGTCTGCTGCTGCGTGCGAATCGTGCGGCCGACCTGGATCTGCTGCAGGTATTGCAGCACGACGCCTTTGTGACCATCGACCTCGATCCACTCGGCGTCGGCGGCGTCGGCGGCCTCGTCGCTCAGCACGCGGGTCATGAGAAACTCCAGCGGGTCGATCTCTGATCGCAGGGATTGTTGCAGGACGATGAGCGTGCGACCCAGAGCGCCGCCGGGCAACTGCTCATCGCAGCGGATGAGGTGGCTGCCGGGCAGACTGCGGACCTTCATCAGCCACCCTTGCGGCAGGCGCATTTCCAGACCGCCAAAGGTCTGCAGCGGAGTGAGATGGACTCGCGTTTTCGCGGCCTTCCATTGCACCATGCCTGCGGACAGCGCGATGCCGGCGGCGAAAACCACCCAGACGACGATCTGCATCATCAGCCGTCTACGACTTGTATATTCACTGCGAGCCATCAGGCGTTGATTGTACACCAGCGCGGCTTGCATGGGCAGCGGAAGCCCGTCCAGCGCTACTGACGCAAGACAACCAGGCAACCCGCTGGGGCTGCCTGGCTGTGGCGTTTTCCAGTGACGTCAAGACCGGCTCAGGGGATCGTGATCTTCTGCCCGATAAGGATCTTGTCGCCAGACTTGATCTTCGGGTTGGCCTTCATGAGTTTGGCGACAGTGGTCTTGTAGTGCTGGGCGATCTTGCCCAGGCTGTCGCCCCTCTTGACGACGTAGATCTTCTTGCCCGTGGTGCTTTGGGCCTTGGTCGCATGGGTGACATGCGTGGCCTTGGGCGCGGCAGCCCTCACTCGCGTGGGCTCCGGCGCGAGCGCGGGGGCCGGGGTGACAATCGGGTTCATCGGGGCCGGCGCCATGATGATCGGCTCCGGAGCGGGCGAAATCACCGTGGGAGGCGGCGGAAGAGCCATCCCCGGATCGGTGGCGGCCGGCTTCTTATCTTTTGAGCAGCCGGCGACAACCAGCAGCCCCATACACGCAGCAATGACGGCCTTATTCATAGTGGCCTCCATACATTCAATAAAAAAAGGTGCAGCCCAACCCGTCGGCCACACCGGGCTGACACGTTGTCGGACTACTTAACTGGCGTATGGTAGAGACAGGAGGCACATCCCGTCAATATTCGGTCGTGTTCCTGACATCGGCGGGCGTGCCCGACAATCCGGGGAAGCATGAAATACGAAGCACGAAATACGAAACAACGCGAAAACTGAGGAAACTCGAAGCTGCGAACGCGGAGCGGCTGCGACATGGGGCATGTCGCCCGGATTTTCGGGCACGCCCGACATCGGCCGTCGCACCGCGGGGACCCGCAAGAGGTGGGAACTTGACCTGAGCGGGCTGGCGCAGGGGCTGGTAGGAATTATGGCCTCTTCCCTCCATGTGTTTGCTCGTCGCAGATGAGAGCTAGTTCGTCCCGATCAGCCTCGCCACTTCCTGGCAGTCCTTGTCGCCGCGGCCGGAGAGGTTCACGACGATGACCTTGTCCTTGCTCAGCGTCGGGGCCAGTTTGATCACCTGGGCGATGGCGTGGGCGGATTCGAGGGCTGGGATAATCCCTTCGCAGCAGGACAGATACCGGAACGCGGCGATCGCTTCGGCATCGGTGACGCTGACGTAGTCGACCCTGGCGCTGTCCTTCCAATAAGCATGCTCGGGACCAACGCCGGGGTAATCCAGGCCGGCCGAGACTGAATGCACATCCGCGGTCTGGCCGTCGTCGGTCTGCAGGACGTACGAGAGGCAGCCGTGCAGGACGCCGGGCTTCCCGGCCGAGAGCGTGGCGGCGTGCTGTCCGAGCGACATGCCGCGGCCGCCGGCTTCAACTCCGACGAGTTTGACGGCGGTGTCCTCGACAAAGGGATAGAAGATGCCGGCGGCGTTGGACCCGCCGCCGACACAGGCGACGACATAATCCGGCAGGCGGCCGAAAAGCTCCTTCGACTGCTCGCGCGTCTCCTGGCCGATGCACATCTGGAAGTCGCGCACCATCATGGGGAACGGATGCGGTCCGGCCACCGTGCCGATGATGTAGTGGGTGTCGGTGACAGAGCCCATCCAGTCGCGCATGGCTTCGTTCAGTGCGTCCTTGAGCGTTTTCTGGCCGCTCTGGACCTCGATGACATTGGCGCCCATGAGTTTCATGCGGAAGACATTCAGCGACTGGCGCCGGACATCCTCAGCGCCCATGAAGACGTCGCATTTCAGGCCGAAGAGGGCGGCGACGGTGGCGGACGCCACACCATGCTGGCCGGCGCCGGTTTCGGCGATGATGCGCTTCTTGCCCATTCGCAGGGTCAGCAGGGCCTGTCCGATGCAGTTGTTGATCTTGTGGGCGCCGGTGTGGTTGAGGTCCTCGCGCTTCAGGTAGATTTGCGCCCCGCCGAGTTTGTCGGAGAGGCGGCGGGCGTGATAGAGGCGGCTGGGCCGGCCGACGTAGTCCCGCAGATAGGATTCGAACTCCTTCTTGAAACTGGGGTCGGCCTTGGCGGTGGCATATTGCTGGTCGAGCTGCCGCAGGGCGAACATGAGGGTCTCGGGAACGAAGGTTCCGCCATAGACGCCGAAATGCCCGCCGGCATCGGGAACAGCACAGACCGCTTTGCCTGCAATTTGAGTCGCCATGGTGGGTATCCTAGGGATGGACTGGACTCGTCGCAATCCGTGTCGCGTGTGGCATGTGTGGCACCGTACAGAGCGGGGGACGGAAGGCGCCGCTCAAGGCAGGGGATGGATCGCGAACTGGAGATACTGAACCAACTGGCCGCCGACGAGGTGCTGTTGGATGATCCGCTGGAGGTTGTCGGGGGTGGCGTGCTGATACCAGACGCCGTCGGGGTAGACGACGGCGATGGGTCCGTTGTTGCAGATGCGGAGACACTGGCAGCGGGTGCGGTAGACCGGGCCGGCCGGGGCAGCGAGGTGCAGTTCGGCTAGTCGCTGCTTGAGGTAGTCCCAGCTTTTCTGGCCCTGCTCGGCGTCGACGCAGTCCGGCCCGGCGCACAGGAAGATGTGCCGCGTGACGCCGTCGATGCCCAGGCGTCTGGCCATCTCGGCGGGGGGAAGCTTGTCCGGGTTGCTCATGCGGAGATTATACCCAGTGGGGCCGGCGTGTGCCCGGTCGGTGTCGCGTCAGTGCGGGAGGGCGGGAGGGCGAGAGCGTAGAGCGTAGAACGTAAGCGGACCTCCGGTGCGGGCCATCTGAGGGGCGGAGTAGGGCAGATGCGCGAGTTTTCGCGGGTGGGGGTGGGGGTGGTGCTGGGCCTTATGGGGTAAGGGGTTACGCGCCGATTGGGGGGCAAGATGCTCAAGTTTCGCCGCGAGCGATCGCCTGGGGGCGGGAGGCGTCCTGCCGCACCCAACAAACCCAAGGACTGCTGTCCGTGGGCTTTCGGCTGAGCATCGGAGGCGTATGGACTTGTCAAAGAGCAATACACTACCGGGGTAGTGCCTGGCCGGGGCCTCATCGCCGGGGCCAGAGAGGAGATGGGAAATGCTGAATGCTGAATGCTGAAAACACATCCCCTCTACCATTCAGGGGTTTGTTGCGTTATTCCCGCGTTGAAAACGCAACACGGCCGCGCGGCGATTCGATGGAAGTGATGGTTTGGCAATTGGTTATGGGTTTCTGGAAGGAATCTGAATAATTCCGTGCGGAATTTGTGCGGCAATATTCTGCATCAATAGGAATCGGGCCTGGCGGGTTTGCACGATGGCAGGTAAGCGGGAGGTGGGCGGTTGGCGTCGGGGGCGGGTTATTGGGTTGGGAGGAGTTGTTTCAGGAGGTTGGCGAGGTGGTCGGCTTTGAGGGAGCCGTCGGTGGAGGCACCGACGAGGCAGATGAGCCAGCGGCCGCGGATGGCGGCGGCGACGGGTTTTTGGCCGGTGGTCATGGTGTAAAGGTGGCCGTCGGCGAAGTGTCCGGCGGCCTGGGCGGGGAGGATGAACATCGAGACGCTCTGGCCGGGGCGGCCGAAGATGAGGTGGGTTCCGCTGGAGTTGTCCAGGCGGCAGGCATCAGCGCCGTGGAACTGCCAGCCGGCGGCGGTGAAGGTGTCGAAGGGGAGTGGCCGGCCGAGTTGTTTCTGCACAATTTCGCTGGCGGCGGCGAGGTTTCGCTCGGCGGTGGCTTGGGCGTGATTCTGTATCAGCATGGGATCGTCGGACATCCCTGAGTGTTGCTGGGCGAGCGAGTAGGCGACGGGCTGGAGCACGGAGGCGTCGGTGTCGATAGCGGCGAGTTCTTCCGAGCTGTTGCCCGCGAAGTTGAAAAGTGCCATGCCGCCGGCGAGGCCCAGGATCGAGGCGGCGATTGCCATGCGGTGAGCGTGGAGGAAGCGAAGCGGTGATCGGGGGGTGGCCGGGGTTTGCGGCAGACGGAGCGGCTCGGGGGCCGCGAGCTCGTCGGCGGCCTGCTGGATGCGGGCACGCAGGGCCTCGGGGCAGGTGGCGGCTGGGATCGCCCGGCGGAGGGCGAGCTTGAGGGCGGGGTCGTCGAATTGTTCGTCGGTGTCGCTCATGGCAGTGTCAGTGAAAGAAGAACCGGCCGGGCTGGTCGACTATTCCCGCTTGATGCCCTCCCGTTTGGCGTAGTCTTGGAGGTCGGCGGCGAGGCGGGCGCGGGCGCGGAAGAGTCGGCTCATGACGGTGCCGATGGGGATTTCGAGGGAGTCGGCGATTTCCTGATAGGAAAAGTCTTCGAGAGCCCAAAGCACCAAGACGGTGCGATATTGTTCGGGGAGGCGATCCATGGCGGCGACGAGTTCCTGATCCATGCTCTGGGCGAGCTGGGGCGACCAGGGGGCAGCGGTGTGGCCGGGCGGGCGATCGGGGGCGGTTTCGAGGAGTTCCTGATCGCGGCTGGCGGGCTGTTTGGCTTCTCGCTGGACGCGGGTGAGGAAGAGATTGCGGAGGATGCGGATGAGCCAGGGTCGGATGCCGACAGGCTGCATGTCGAAGCTTTCGTAGGCGCGGAGGGCGCGGAAGCAGGTGTCCTGGACGAGGTCTTCGGCGAGCTCATGGCGGTGGCTGAGGCGCAAGGCGACACGGTAGAGGGTGTCCAGTTGATCCAGGACAAGCTTCTCGAACTGGTCGCGAGGGATCTTCATAGGGTCATCGCGCAGAAAAGAAGGCGACACGGGTGTCGCCTTCAATCAAATGCGGCTGAGAGGACTTGAACCTCCACGACCTTGCGGTCACAAGGACCTGAACCTTGCGCGTCTGCCAATTCCGCCACAGCCGCCTGTGCCAGATTGTCGAGTTATGTATATTA
>JBBQTU010000009.1:0-38514 GCA_038213005.1 Tepidisphaerales bacterium
ATAGGTGCTGGTTCCTCGCCGGTAGGTGGCGAGCTCGCGTCCTTCCAGTGTGACGGTCAGAACCGAGATGCGATCGGTCCGGCCGGCAACCTTCCATCGCACCTCGACCGAATCGGCGAGGCGGATGATGGATTTGGACAGTGTGATCATGGGCCTGGGATTCCGCAGTGCCAGCAGCGAGTAGATCACGCCGGCGATGACGGCCAGCCCGACCAGCACGAACGGGATCATGAAAACAGCGCCACAGGCATCGAATGCGCCGGTACGGCCCGATCCAAGGATTCCAAACCACAAAAAGCACCCGACAAATCCATTCCAGATCACTGCGAAGATGGCAAGAAAGACCAGTCGTCTCCCAAGGCTGGCCTCGGGACGAAGTTCCATGGGACCGCGGTCGTAGTTGGGGATCGGCAGAATGGCCGCCCCGCCGCTGGCCGCCCGGCCGGCTGCCCCGAAGCGACGATTGAACCGCATGGTCGGTCCAGCGGTCGCGTCCGAGACCGCGGCCGACCTGGATCGGAAGCTGAAGAAGACCATGACGAGGCCGATGACGAGGAACACGACTGGAATCAGCCCAAAGACGGCGTCCGAGCCAAGACCACGATTGAGAACCGACTCGGCCGGGATGGCGGGGTTCAGGAAGCACGTCGTTTCAGTGCCTGGGCGAAGACGGTTGACGATCTCCTGTTTGTCGGAACGGCCGGCGGTATAGGCGGTGGACCAGCTATAGCGGTCGCCGACGTATTCACGATCGTCCCACTCGTAGCGGTAGCTGGCCTTGACGCGGTAGGTACTGCCCTTGCTGCCGGAATACACATCCACCTGGCTCGCCACGATGACGCACGGCCTGGCGACCCAGTTGCGCGAGCGCACGGCACCAAGCACCACCGGCCCCATCAACACGACCAGGGCAAGGGTTCCCATCGCTGTGAAGGCAAGACCGAAGATGATCAGGCCCGCGCGGCCACGGCTTGAGGACTTCTTATTGGCTTGGCTGATTGACTGGTCCACGCTGCTCCTTGGGCGGGGATTCTAGGGCAAATGGGATATGTGCGCCCAGCGAGCCACGTTCAGGTCGATATCGCGCCTGGCAGCCTTTGTAGTCGCGGTGCGACCACCTCCGACTTACTACTGGCGATTGCCCTCGCCAGGCGTGCCCGTTTTTCCGGGCACGCGATTTCTTAGCCCCAACGAGGCGGCATTCTTAAGCCCAGGGTAAGCGCACTCGCGCAGCCTTGGGTAAGAACCATTCACCCTGAATGAGCCCTAAAAGGGCGACACCTCTTTCAGCACCGTATTCGCTCCAACCACCCGCTGACGCGCGACTTGCATCTGCCTGATGTCCGCGCCGCTCCGCGTTGGCTTTTTCGAGCTTCCTCAGTTTCCACGTTTGTTTCGTATTTCATGCTTCGGATTTCGTGCTTGCCCGGATTTTCGGGCACGCCCGCCCTCGCCTTGCCGTTAACAGAAATTGGCCAACCGCGAGACCTTTGGTACGCTGGGGTGCATGGCCGACGACAGACCAGACGACAGCACGCTGCCGCACGTGACCTGCCCCTATTGCGGGCAGGAGGTGGCGGTCGAATGGTGCATGGGGCAGATGCCGCGATGCCCGGCGTGTGGCGAGGCGTTTGTCGTGAATGACGAGACGGACGACGCGGTGGACAAGGCAGTGAAGGATGCCGAACTCAGTTCGCTGCGCATCATGCAACTGGCACGGCAGCGGCGCGGCTTGATCCGCACCCGCAGCTACATGCTGGTGCTGACGATCGCGTCCTTGGTCATGGCGATCCAACTGGTGATCAGCATGCTCCGGTTGTGGGTGAACCGTGATAGCTGGCTGCCGGACGCCCGGACTCGTTCGATGGCGTTCATGGCGCTGATCGCGGCATGGTTCGTGATTTCACTGATCCTGGTGCGCTGGTTCGGGCGGAAGGCGGCAGAGCTTAAGAAACAGGTCTTCCACAGCGACCTGTCAGAGCCGACCACGCCGCCAGATTACTCAGCACTCTCCGACGGTTCGCAGCACGTCCGGGCACTGGAACAGATGACCCGGCCACGGCCGGAGGATCGCAAGGACGCACCGCCGCAAACGTGATCGACGGCAAGGCCCCGGCACCGCCGCGGTCGGGGAGCCGCTTGACGCGTGCCCGCGACCAGTTTGTGTCGTCAAGACCATTTTGGTTGTCAGCCAGCTTCGCCTGGCGTATGCTAATACATATGCGGACGACACTGGTAATCGACGACCATCTGATGCGGCAGCTCAAGGCGGAAGCCGCCCGAGAGGGGCGGACGATGTCGGATCTGGTCGAGACGTCGCTGCGGGCAATGCTTGGACGCCGGCCACCCAAGCAGAAGCTCCCGCCCCTGCCCACATTCAACAGCGGCGGAGCCAGAGTAGACGTCGCGGATCGGGATGCACTGTACCAGTTGATGGAAGGTCGATAGTGTTCGTCGTCGACACAAACCTGCTGCTGTACGCGGCCGATCGAGCATCGCCCTTCCACAAAGAGGCCCTTCGCCTGCTGGACAAATGGCGGACCCAGCCCGGTGCCTGGTACACGACATGGGGAATTCTCTACGAATTCCTCCGCGTCTCAACGCACCCCGCTGTGTTCGCACGCCCCTGGTCCGCGGACGAAGCAGGACAGTTCATCGCAGGCCTGCTGGCCTCGCCGGGGCTGCAGGTTCTCACAGAGACACGCCGCCATGCTCAAGCCTTGTCGGATGTAATTGGCCAAATGCCTCAACTTGCCGGCAACATCATGCACGATGTCCACACCGCCGCTCTCATGCTTGAACATGGGATCAAGGTAATCCACACGAAGGATGCCCACTTCCACCGGTTCGCTTTCCTGACATCAATGGACCCGCTGGCCAGCAAGCCGGGACCGGCTGCCAGGGGCTAATCGGCCAGGTGCAGCGGGACGGTGTAGAGGCTCCCGTCGTAGAACAGTTCGAGCTTCTTCACTTGGGCGATGTTGAGGCTCGTGGGGAAGCTGGCGCCTTGTGCGTCAAAGAGAATCTGGAAATTCACGGTCTTTTCGAGCTTGGGCTCGACCTGCGCCAGGCCGCAAACATACTGGCCATTGACCCAGAGTTCGGCATTGTCCCAGCCGGTATCGCCGAGGTTCACGAGGTTGATCACCTTCAGCATGTAATCCACCTCGGCCCGCATGGGGGCGGTGCCGGCCTGGGGCGCGGTGGCGGGATAGGCGCGCGTCTTGGCGTCGGCGGCGAAGGCCTTCGTGGTCAACCGCAGGGAGCGATCGCGGTTGGGGGCGACTCGGGTGCGCCCTTCAACACACCCGGTGAGGAGGCCAGCCGTGAGGATCGCAGCGATGGAGGATGTCAGCAAACGCATATTGTGTTTTTCCCTTTCAACAGAGCATGTGACTCATGCCATTGTAGCACCAGCGGACCAAGTCGCACTGATCAAACCATCACTCCTCGACAACGGGCTCCTGGGCTCGGGACTTCCAGCGGGAGGCGGTCAGGCAGGCGCGGAGGTCTGAGATGGCCTGGCCGCGATCGAGCTGGCCGAAGATGCTGCTGCCGCAGACGAACCAGTCGACGCCGGCGTTGGCGGCGTCGGCGATGGTGGTTTCGTCGATTCCGCCGTCAACCTCCAGACGCTGGTCGTGGCGGAGCCGTTTGCGGATCTCCTCGATCCTGGCGAGCGAACCGGGGATGAACTTCTGGCCGCCGAAGCCGGGGACGACGCTCATGACCAGGACCAGGTCCACCTCGTCCAGGGCGGGGTAGATGGCGGAGGCCGGGGTGGCCGGGTTGAGCGAGACGCCGACGTGGCAGCCGAGTTTCTTGATCAGGCGGATGGTCGAGACGGGGTCTTTCACGGCCTCGATGTGAAAGGTGATGCTCTGGGCGCCGGCTCGGACGCAGGGCTCGGCATATTTGACAGGGTCGGCGACCATCAGGTGGGCGTCCAGGTACGCCGGGGTGGAAGCGCGGACAGCGGTGATGACCACCGGGCCGAAGCTGATGTTCGGGACGAAGTTACCATCCATCACGTCGAGGTGGATGAAGTCGGCACCAGCACCCATCACTTCGTTGAGTTCACGTTCGAGGAACGCGAAGTTGGCCGAGAGGATAGACGGGACGATCATCGGTGTGTGGACTTTGAACGGATCGGCAATCATGGTGGCTCCTTGCTCCCTTGGGACGGTGTGATTCTAAGCGGTGTCCGGCTTGGGGGCGAATGGGAGCGGGCTTGTGTCGCCCTTTCAGGGCTCGCAGATGTTGCGGACTGATTTTCTTGGGCGATGCCCTCGTTGTTCTACACAAGTCTTGGCTGGCCTCGGCCCGGAACCTCAGGTCAGAAGATATGCCTCTCACATAGTGGACACGCCTCGCGACGCCACGAGGGCAGCGCCCGGGGGCGGGCGTGCCACAGTGGCCCGGCCGCCCCGGCCGGAGCCTTCGGGGAGGTACTGCGATGCTTGCGGGTGGGCGTGGCACTTCAACTCAAAGATGCGCCATTGCTTACCGTTCCACACAAAATGTGTAGAACAACGAGGGTGATGCTCCAGGCTTATGAATTACGCTCCTTTGGCTGAGATTGCGGCTGTTGGAGGCTTGTATGGAACAGCGAGCTGCGCCCCGGGATAAATGCCTGGCGAGTCGGTGGTCTGAGGGATTCCTCCCGGCGACATGTCGCCTTGTCAAAGCGGTGACATGTCACCGCACTCCAAAGCCGGTGGTGGCGAGGGCGATGTCCTGGCGCAGGCCGTAGGGTGGGTACGTACTCGAACCCACCTTTGGCAGGCAGTTCGTAGGCCGTAGGGTGGGTACGTACCCGAACCCACCTTTGGCAGGTAGGCCGTTCAAGGTGGATCGGAGCATACCGACCCATGCTACTGCCTTGTGCTCCAGACCATCAGTCACCGGACAACTCAACGAGGTCAAGCCTATTATCCAATCAACGGTCAGACGAGCCTGGGGACCGTTTATAGGTTATTGTCAATATGGCCAGGTCGTTGAACAAACAAAATTGTCGGCCACTATCCAGCAGGTGCTGGCTGAACTGCGACACCAGCGCGGTGGCATAGCCGCGGCCGCGGTGTTGGGGCGGCGTATACCCCCAGTTGATCGAATGCCGTGCGGCGTCGGTTGGCCACAATTGGCCATCCAAGCCCAGAGGCAGCCGCTCTCCAACTGTTGGCGCACAACGGGTGTCCCGCGCTGTTCGGTACACGATCCCGGGCCACCATGCCTGTTCGGTACCACTAATTGGGCCATCCAGCCGCCGGTCCAATGCACCATCATCCCCCGAAAGAAAATCCTTGCATGTTAGGTAATCAGTCTGCTATACCTTCCCCATCGACACGGTGCCGGGCTGGTTGGCCGATTCCTGTATCTGCGGACCACCACCATGTCGCCCCAAGGTGGGGTGAGAGCCGTAATCGCTCTCTATAAATCAAATCTCGGCAGGTAAATCGCACAGTCCCAAAGCCATGTAGGGTGGGTACGAACTCGAACCCACCTCTGGCAACTCGGCCGCCCAAGGTGCGTCGGAGCATCGCCGATCCACCCCGCAAGCGGTCCCGCGTCACCACATCGCTTTGCCCTGTGCCCCTCGGCCTTCGTGGCCAGAAGGACTCTGCCATGCACGCTCCCGCTTCAACCCCCGCGTCCGCCAACTCCGCCCCGGCCGCTCGCCACCTCGAAGTCGGCCAAGGCCAACTCCTGATCCCCAATGCCCCACCCCTCGCCCCTCTCCAACTCCAGGCCGCCCAGCTCCTCGCCGCCGGCCACCATCTTTCCGACATCGCCCGCTCCCTCTCCGTCAGCCGGGCCACCCTCTACCGCTGGCAGCAGGCCCCCGACTTCGCCGCCTACTTCAACCAGCTCGTCCGCCAACGCTCCGACGAAGCCCTCGCCGCCTCCTCCTGCCTCATGGTCGACTCCCTCGACCTCGTCCGCGACACCCTCGCCGACCCCAAGACCCCCATCGACCGCCGCCTCCAAATCGCCTTCCGCATGATGTCCCTCTACGCCCGCCCCAGCTTCCTCAAACATCTCAACTCCCTCTCCGACGACCCCAGGGTCATCGCCGAAGCCCAGTGCCGCCAGTCCTTCGTCGCTGCCGGCCAGCCCATCCCTCCCGAGGGCTTCGCAGACGACGAAATCGCACTGTTCAGTTGCATGCAGGATTCCCGCCTCGAACAAACCGAAGCCCTCGACGCCAAGCTCCCCAATCAAGAACCCCTCCCGCGAGACAAAATGAGACAAAATGAGACACTTCGCCAGCGCCCCACCGACCCCGCTCCTGCGCCCACAGCGCCTCCCGCCCCTCGCCCGGCCGCGCCTTCTGCAATCTCGAATCTCAAATCTCCGATCCCGATCATCTCCGTCCCGGCCGCAATCCCCGCTGACGCTCCAGTCTCCAAGCTCAAGGCCACAATCCCCTTCGACGCCCCCTTCCAACCCGTCCCCGCCAGCCCCTCGCAAGGCGCAATGAGACAAAATGAGGCGCCCAGCGCCTGCACCAGCGCCATCGACACCGCCCTCGCCGGCCTGCGCCACGACATCGCCCTCGCAACAACCGGCGTTGGTCCAGGGAACTGACGGGCACTGAGCAACCGACTTGAAAAAGAGTGGTTCTTCGGAAGGTCGGGCTGCTGGCGAAACCGGCGGGCTGACGCCCGCCGCTCGCTGCAAACTCGAGTCTCCGAGGAAACACGACGTCGGTGCATCTTCTGCTGGCGATGCTGGGATACCGGTACACCGCGCCGGCGGGGTTCAGGGGAGGGGGAGGTCGGTGAGTTCGAAGGGGATGGCGAGGGCACGCTGGCCCAGGGGGAGTTTCCATGTGAGTTGGACGGGTTCGCCGGCGGGGGTTCTGGGATCGCAGCGGAAGGTGACTTCGCCGTCCTGGGTGTCGCCGCTGGACCGCGGGGCTGAGGCTATGGGCATGTAGCGTCGGCCTTGGGCGTCGATGAGGATGATGCCCTGGGTCAGGGTCCAGACGTTGCGGTCGGCCACCCGCTTGAGGCCAGCGGCGCCGGTTGGGCGGTTTTTGAGGTGGAAGCTGAGCTTGAGCTGATAGGTGGCGCCGCCGCCGGCCGGGGCGGCGGGCTTGGGGGTGAGTTGGGTGAGCGGCTGGAGCGTGACGTCGAAATCGGGAAGCTGCTTGGTCCGCGGCTCAGCTTTAAGTGGGGAGTCGATCTGGAGGGTGTCAACGCTCGTGGCGACGGTGAGTCGGACGTAGCCCTTGAGGCGCGCCACCTTCTTGCCGGCGGCTTTGGGATTGGCCAGGGGGATGGAGACGGTCTGGGCCATGCCGCCGGGGTTGGGGGAGTAATAGGAGCCCGTGGCGGTCTTGGGCGGGACGAGCGAAAGGCCGTTTTCATCGACCGCCTCCTGCACGGTCACGGGGCCAACCTGGCTGACGGCCAGGGACGGGTCGGCCAGGACGATGAGTTGGATGGCGCAGGTGGAGGTGGCGGCTTCGGGGCGCTCGTAGGAGAGCATCGCATTTCGCTGGGAAGAGCGAGGTATCAGCAGGAGGCCCTGGGCCTCGACGGACTTGAGCGCGGAGAGCCTGATGCCCTGTGCTTCGGGGACGAGGCGGATCAGGCCGCCGCGGATCTCGGGGGAATCGGGGCTGAAGGAGAGGCGGGACTGGCGGCAGAGGTCAAGGAAGGTGGGCCAGAAGCGGGCGTTCTGGGCGGTGAGGAAGACCGGATCAGCGCTCTGCCAGACCGAGGGATCGCGGACGGGAAAAGTCATGTCGGCCTGTTTGGCGAGGGCGGCGAAGGCTTCCTCGGCATCGACGCCCTGGAGATCGAGGTTGATCGTGCCGGCGGGTGCGGTGGTGGGCGCGGCGGTTGCGGCGGGAGCAGGCGGGGCTTCGGCGGGGAGCTGAGCGGGTGCGGGTTGTGCGGCGGCGATGGCCAGCAGAATGGCCAGGCTGATCTTTGCGATGCGCATCGGCAATGCTCCTTTTACCTCTTGCGGAGATATCTTAGTGGCGGTCTGATATTGGGCAACCGGCGGCGCGAACCGGCGGTGGTGCAAGTGGGTCGCTTCCTGTGGAAGCGACAGGGTTTGCCGATGAATGGGCTGAGCCAGTGTCGACCGCAGGTGCTTTGGGTCGGGGCGTCTTCCATTCCGCTTCCACAGGTCGCAGACTCGCCGTGGAGAGAAGCCGGCCAATTATTCGGCTTTCTGACAGATGCCCGGAAATATTGTCACGCCCGTTGGTGATAGGCGATCCGCAGGTGGAGAAGGATTATGAAGTTGAAATATCTGAGTCTGATTGCGATCGTGGCGCTGGTGATCATGGGCAGCGCGCGGGCGGCGGACATCTTTTCGGGGTATGAGGGCGGGCCGGGGAATCCGCAGGCGCCGGGGTATTACAAGATGGTTTACCATGGGGCGCTGGCGGGGAGCCCCCGGGATATGGCGTTTGTGCTGTATGTGCCCCAGGGGTATTCCGAGGCGAAGAAACCGTGGCCGATGATTTTGTTTCTGCATGGGCTGGGGGAGCGAGGGTTCAATCCGCAGATGCTGTTCAGTTCGGGGATACCGCGGGACATGGCGGATCACCCGGAGCTGCAGCAGTGGGCTCCGTTTCTGATCCTGATCCCGCAGTGCCCGGCCGATGTGCGGTGGGAGACGCCGGGGACAGGCAAGATGGTTTCGGAACTGACGACGGCCGTGACCAGCCAGTGGTCGGTTGATCCGCAGAGCGTGTATGTCACGGGATTCTCGATGGGTGGCAGCGGGTGCTGGGCGGTGGTGAAGGAGGCGGGCAGGCAGTTTGCGGCGATTGTGCCGATCGTGGCCAATGCCGTGGAGCCGCAGGCGGTGGCCGAGGCGCTGCGCGGGAGCGGCGCTGAGTGCCTGGTGATCTCGGGGTCGATCGATCCCAAGAGCGAGCCGGGGTCGAGCGTGATGGTCGAGGCGCTTCGCGGCGCGGGGGTGGATGTCCAGCACGCGAAGGTGCCGTATGGTGGGCATGATCTGTGGCCGCAGTATTACGGTGACAGGGTGTTTTATGAGTGGCTGCTGCTGCATCACATGGGGCAGGAACCTCCGGCCGGGCGGCTGAAGGCGGACGCGTTCATCACGATGGGCATTCCGCGCGCGGAGAAGAACCAGCAGCGTTACAAGGACTTGAACGAGCAGTTGCAGCAGGTGGCGAAGTGGTGGCAGGTCGACAACTGCAGCCTGCAGCGCACGCCGGGACTGCGGGATAAGCTGCTGAACCGCCCCACCGTTTACGTCACGCAGCCCTACACCGCAGAGGTGCCCTGCCGCCTGCAAACGACGACCAAGCTGCCGACCGGCAAGCACGTGGCATTGAACCTGGTGGTGGGCCATCACCCGCAGGGGTCGTGGAAACTGGTTGTCCGCGTCAATGAGCGGGAGCGGCTGACGACGATCGTGGAGAAGAGCAAGTCGGATCGAGGGTGGATGACGCTGAGGGTGGATCTAACGGAGTTCGCCGGGCAGGAGGTGCGACTGCAACTCATCAACGCGAATAGCGGAGCGGTGCGGGATGATGCGTATTGGGGGATGGTCAAGATTGTGAACGACTGATCTGCGGCCGCGGCTACAGGATTTGTGGGAGTACCAGGGCCGAGTCGAGGATGGCGCGGAGGGGGTCGGGGCCGGAGATGGGGAAGGCGAGGATGTCTGCAGCTTTGCCGGGGGATAGGGAGCCTACGTCGTGGGAAAGGCCCAGGGCCCTGGCGCCGTTGAGGGTGGCCATGGTGAAGAGGGTCTCCAGTGGGAGGTCAGGGTAGAGGCGATGCACGAGGCGGAGGTCGTCCAGGAGATTGAGGTTCGGAGAGCTGGCGCAGCTATCGGTGCCGAGGGCGACGTTGATGCCGCGGGCGAGCATGTCGTCGAAACGGTGTGGGGGATGGCCGAAGAAGGCGTGCGTGCGCGGGCAGTAGACGACGCTGGCTCGGCCGGCGGCGAGGAGGGCGAGTTCATCGTCGTCGGCGTAGTTCACGTGGGCGAGGAGCGTGGGGTAGTCCAGGAGGCCCAGGTCGCGGGCATAGCGGATCGGGCCGCCGGCGTAGGTGGGGACGTGATCGTCCCAGGTGAGCCAGGCATCCCAGAGGTCGCGGAACGGGCCGGTGTGCGACGCGAGAAACTCGGCTTCGGCGCTGCTCTCGGCGAGGTGGGTCGCCAGCGGCAGCGAGTCTGCGACGGCTCGCTGGAGGCTAGCGCGGTAGCCGTCGGGCTCGACGGAGTATGGGGCGTGAGGGGTCAGGCCGATGTGCAGACGGTCGGACTGGCAAGCGCGGTCGGCGGCGAGGTCCAGGCGAGGCTGGAGGAGCGACCGGCGCTGGGCCATAGCCATGATCTCGCCATAGCTGACGACGCGGAGGGGGCTTTGGCGCAGGATCGGGCGGGTGATGTGGCACTGGCGCGAGATGTCGCCGACGGTGGTGACGCCGTAACGAAGGCACTGGGCGATTCCCTGCCGTACGCCGTGAGCGCTGCGCTGGGCGAGATGGTCATCCGGAACGCGGGTGCGCGTGAGCATGCGGACGAGCCAGCCGACGAAGCCGTCGGGGGGAGACTCGCCGGGGGTGCAGTCGCTGAGTTCGAGGTGGGTGTGGGCGTTGACGAGGCCGGGCAGGAGAGTGTGGCCAGTGAGGTCAAGGCGATCGGCACCAGGATAGCGGGTGCGGATATCGGCGATGGGGCCGATGGCGAGGATTCGGCGGGCGTCGTCCGCGCCAACGCCCGCGCCCGCGCCAACGCCTGCGACCGCAACCGCCCCGCCGCGGATGGGGGGCGCGTCGATGGGGATGACCCAGTCGGCTTCAAGGATTCGGGTGCTCATCGGGGTCCTTGGCCACGCGGTGGCTGGCCTTGTCCAGCACGACATCGCTAAGGGTTATGTGCTTTTTCCGGCGAAGGCGAAAATACATGAATACGCCAATGGCAAGCACCACGACGATCAGCACGGCCCAGTGCTGGTAAGGAGCCAGGTCGTCTCTGGCGGCCTGGAGTTGTTCGAGTGTGCCGAGCTTTTTGCCGACCCAGTGGCCGAGGAGCAGGAACGCCCCGCCGCTGATGATGGCCGCCAGGCCGTCGGCGATGATGAATTTGATGAAACTGAATCGCACCGCGCCGGCGGCGATGACGACAGCGCCGCGGACTCCGGCGAAGAGGCGGCCGATGGCGACGACCCAGATGCCGTATTTTGTGAACAGCGTCTCAGCGTGAGCGATGCGCTGGGGCGTGACGTGTTTGCCGATGAAGCGCACTTTGGTGATGCCCATGCCGTAGCGCCGGCCGAAATTGTAGAGCAGAATGTCGCCGCCGATGATGCCACACCAGGCGGCCACGCCAGCCCAGGCCAGGTGCATCTTGCCCTGAGCGGAGAGGAAGCCCGAGATGAGCAGCGGGATGTCCTCGGGCAGCGGCAATCCCAGACCGCAGGCGAAGAGCAACCCGAACAGTGCCAGGTAGCTGCCAGCGGTGAGCAAATGCCCGATGGAATCGATGCTGAGCCAGTCAAACCAGCCGGTCGCCGCGAGCAGACCGCTGGCCGTTGCCAGGTGGGAACTCAGACCAAGGATGCCGGTGTATTGCATTGTACCTAGATGTAATACATGGATTGCGAAAGATTTCCACCCCGCGACGCAAGTTCGGCAAGTTCTTCGAGGGTGAGTTTCTCCAGGACGTCGTCAGTGGCCTGGGTGAGCTTCTCGTTGATGATGTGAACGGCCATCTCGCCGGGACGGCTTTCTTCGTTGCCCTTGCCGTCCTTGACGCTGAGGCGGCCTTCGAGTCGGCGAACGACCTCGCCGACGCGGATCTGGCGTGGCGGACGAGCGAGACGGTAGCCGCCGCCGCTGCCGACCTTGCTTTCAAGAAATCCGCCGCGGCGGAGGGCCAGAAGGATAGACTCCAGGAACTTATTGGGGAGGTCTTCCTGCTTGGACAGATCCTTGGACTGGACGAAGCTGTGTGGCCAGAGCCTGGCGAGGTGGACGACCGCCCGCAGACCGTATTCGGTTCGTTTCGACAGTTTCAAACGCGCGTCTCCCTCATAATTCTATCAAAATGGTATGAGTATTTGTGATGGGCGTCAAACCATCGCGTAAAAGGATGCGCCCAGGGGCGGGTGGGCGAGGGCAAGCGGGTGGCCGCGAGTCGCACGTGACCGCGTTCACTTTTTGGCAGACCCTGACGAGCCACGTGGCAGGCTGGGGTAAGGGCACGATGCGGTCCAATGGGATGCGAATTGTCGGGGCGTGGTGAAGGGGCGTGGCGAAGTCAGTGGACAGCGGATGCGGTGTTGCTTACCATGCATCAAGTTAACGTTCTCGTAGCTCAACTGGATAGAGCGTCGGCCTCCGAAGCCGAAGGTTGCTGGTTCGAGCCCAGCCGGGAACATTGAGCCTGAGTTCCACGCTCAGTTGGCCGAGCTCGTTCCGCATCGAGACCGGCAAAGGCCGATGTCATTGTCGCTTGGTTATTCCAGTAATGGTCGGCCGGCTCGACCACACCGTGCCCCCAACCATGCCTGCTTCGGCCTTCGCGGCGGCATCGCTTTTCACAAAACATTTTGGCTGCACACCGCCCAGCGGACGGCCCTTCCGCGCTCCTGCAAAACGATACGAGCCCGTCAGACAACTGAAGCAGCTATGGCTGCAGCACAACCTTGCCCCAGCGGGCAGGATCCAGGCGAGCCTCACTGGGGACGTCGGAAACCAGGTCCGTCTGCTTGTCCAGTCAGTACAGCCGGGCAGCGTGGTTGGTACCCGATGGGTCGGAGTAGATGACGCCCAGAAGGCCGGTGATGGACCCACTCAGCGGAACCGAGTAGTCGATGCTGAACTCGAGACAATCACTGAACACCCTGGTGATGTCGCTGCGGTCGACCCATGTGCAGTAGCTGGCTCCGAGCGACATGATCCGGTCGATGAACACGCGATCGGCGCTATAGTGCTGGGCGCGAAAGTTATTTCGCGACGGGATACCCTGAAGGGCATACCTGCGTGGCGAAGTTCGCCCTCGCGACGCCTCAGGCCAAGACCAGCATCTTTGCGAAAGCGTGCTGGCCGGTCACCGGGGGGTGCGTCGGCGATGCCGCTTTCGCTTTCGCGACCCTGTCGCTCACACCCTGCCCCTCCGCACGCCGCTCGGCCGCGGATCCGGCGAGTCCAGGTCCCATCACTCTGCGGCCCTCACTTGACGCGGTCGCTCGCCGCGATAGCATGGCTGGGCATGTGCCAGATCTGTACAACGACGACGCCCACGACGACCCGGCTCACCGGGCGGTAGTTGCGTCGTGGTCCGAAAATCGCGACGATAACCCGCCCGCCAGTTGGCGGGCGGTTTTGTTTCTGTAGCAGCACGAGAGGAAACGAGGAATCATGGCTCGCATCACCCTGCCCGATGGAAGCGTCAAAGAACTCGCCGATGGCGGAAGCGTCTACCAGCTCGCCGAGCAGATCGGCAAGCGCCTGGCCCTCGCCGCCGTCGCCGCCAAAGTCGACGGCAAGATCGTCGACCTCTCCACCGGGCTCACCGGCGACCACACCGTCTCGATCCTCACCGAGCGAGATCCCGAATCGCTCACCGTGCTGCGCCACTCCACCGCCCATGTGATGGCCCAGGCCCTCCGCCGCCTCTATGGCCAGAAGGTCCAATACACCATCGGCCCGGTCATCGAGGGCGGGTTCTATTATGATGTCGAGCTGCCCAGCCCCATCTCCACCGAAGATCTTCCCGCCATCGAGAAGGAGATGCAGAAGGTCATCGACCAGCAGATCCCCTTCGTGCGCGAAAACGTAACCCCCACCGACGCCAAGACCCGCCTTCAGGCCCAGCAGCAGCGATTCAAGGATGAGATCATCGACGAACTCGCGGCCGCCGGAGAGACCCACCTCTCGCTCTACCAGCAGGGCGAATTCCTCGACCTCTGCCGCGGCCCCCACATCCCCCACACCGGCAAGATCAAGGCGTTCAAACTCCTCTCCATCGCCGGCGCCTATTGGCGCGGCGATGCCAACCGCGAACAGCTCACCCGCATCTACGGCATCAGTTTCTTCGACAAGAAGGACCTCGAAGCCCACATGAAGCTTCTGGAAGAAGCCAAGAAGCGAGACCACCGCATCATCGGCCCGGCACTGGGGCTGTTCCACATCGACGAAAAGGTCGGCCAGGGCCTGGTCCTCTGGAAGCCCAAGGGCGCCACCGTCCGCCTGGAACTCCAGAAGTTCATCTCCGAGCACCTCAGCCGACAGGGCTACTCCCAGGTCTTCACCCCCCACATCGGCCGGCTCGAACTCTACAAGACCTCCGGCCATTACCCCTACTACCGCGAGAAGCAGTTTCCCCCGCTCATCGACACCGACCACCTCGACGCCCTCGCCAAGGAAGGCTGCACCTGCGCTGACCTGTGCAACCGCATGGAAAAAGGTGAGATCGACGGCTACCTGCTCAAGCCCATGAACTGCCCCCACCACATCCGCATCTACGCCAGCGAGCAGCACAGCTACCGCGACCTGCCTATTCGCCTGGCCGAGTTCGGCACCGTCTATCGCTGGGAACAGTCCGGCGAACTTGGCGGCATGACCCGCGTCCGCGGATTCACCCAGGATGATGCCCACCTGTTCTGCATGGAAGAGCAGGTCCCGGCCGAGATCTCCGGCTGCCTCGAACTGGTCAAGATCGTCCTGTCCACCCTGGGCATCGACCAATACCGCGTCCGCGTGGGCCTGCGCGATCCCGACAGCGCCAAGTATGTCGGCGACCCGGCCCAGTGGGACAAGGCCGAAAAAGCGTGCAAAGATGCCGCCAGCGTCCTGGGCGTCAACTTCACCGTCGAACCCGGCGAAGCCGCCTTCTACGGCCCGAAAATCGACTTCGTCGTCCGCGATGCCCTCGGCCGCGAATGGCAGCTCGGCACGGTGCAGGTGGATTATCAGTTGCCCGAGCGTTTCGATCTTCACTACACCGGCGCGGACAACCAGCCGCATCGCCCGGTGATGATCCACCGCGCCCCCTTCGGCAGCATGGAACGGTTCATCGGCGTGCTGATCGAACACTTCGCCGGCGCGTTCCCCCTGTGGCTCGCCCCCATCCAGGCCGCAGTTCTGACCATCAGCGAAAAGTCCCAGGCCTACGGCCAGGAAGTCCTAGCCGCCCTCAAAGCCGCCGGCATCCGCTGCGAAGCCGACTTCGGCGCCGAAAAGATCGGCTCGAAGATCCGCAACCACCAGATCCTCAAAACCCCCTACATGCTGGTCCTGGGCGACCAGGAAGTCCAAGCCCGCAAAGTCGCCGTCCGCCACCGCACCGGCGGCGACTGCGGCCAGTTCTCCCTGCAAGACTTCGTCCGCCTGACCCAGGAAGAAATCACCACCCGTAGCCTCAAACCCGCGTTCCAGCCGGTGGCGAAGGCAACCTGAGGGACGGATGCCCCTATATCACCGCCCGAGCATTGCGATAGAATGCCGAATGTATGGCGACTATCGGCAAACAAGACATCCTCGCCGCTCTGACGCGCATCGGTGAACTGGCGGCCGCTCGAGGACAGCAACTGGACCTGTTGCTGCTGGGCGGCGGCGTCATGGTAATCGTCTTTGGGACACGCGAGGCCACCCGCGATCTCGATGTTGTGATCCTGTCGCCCTCCGATAGGGCACAGGTGCGAGCGCTCGCCGCCACTGTGGCCGAGGAGAAGAGTTGGCCGGCCGACTGGCTCAATGATGCGGCCAAGGGGTTCCTAACTGGGCCTGCGAGCGGCCCGATCATCTTCCAGTCGCGCGGCATTGTGGTGCGCCGTCCGACCATCGAGCAATTGCTTGCGATGAAGCTCTGTTCGTGGCGGGATGATGTGGACGTTGCCGATGCCCGCCGTCTGCTGCAGGAGTTGGGCGGATCTCAGGTGGAAATCTGGGAGCGAATCAAGCCGCTCTTGCAGCCCGGCAGGGAACTGAAGGCTACCTACGCTTACGACGACCTATGGGAGGAACGGCATGATAAGCCTTGAGGACATCGCCCACGCGGCACTGGATGGAGAGGCGCTCGCCCTCCGCAGTCTGGTCCAGGATTGGCTCGGCGCCACCGCACGGCTTGTCGACGTCGCCTGTCCGGCAACGCGCGATCCCGCAGTGCTGGCCGTGTCGGCCGCCCTGACCGAGCTATTCGCCGAACGAACGGGCCAGTCTGCGCCCGCCTGGACGAGTGTTGTGTCCGGGCTCCCAGAGGCAAGGTTTCTGGTTCGTTCGGCCGCCACGATGAAACACCTGCGACGAATGTGCGAGCAGGAATCACCCTGGCCTCTCAAGCGACGCAACCTCTTCGCACCCGCCGACTATCTACGCTTCGCGTAGACCGGCATCCAATGTTCAGTGGAGCACGTCCGTGACGTGCTATCGGCCCAGCCCATCGTAGCACATGCGTCCCGCTTGTAGCGACGGCCGCCGCGGCGCAGCGGCACCCTTTGGCCAGCTCTTCGCCCACGCCGTCCGGGCTTTCGCCTATCCCGTAGGGTGCGGTCGGTACTCCGACCCACCTTGAAGATCCGCCCACATGGTGAGCATGGAGCACTCGAAAGTCCACATGCGCAAAGCCACCGCATCGACAGCGACTGCGGCCAGTTCTCCCTGGCAGACCTTGTCCGCCTCATCCAGGAAGAACTCACAACCCGCAGCCTGAAGCCAGCGTTCCAGCCAGTGGAACAAGCGAAATAGTGGAGCACGTCTTTGACGTGCTGTCGGCCCAGCCTGCTGCAAGGACAACTTGAGCGCCGAGTGGCCAGGTGCATCACGGTTCGGCTCCCCGCCTCAGCCCCAGAGGGGCGACATGCAGTAGCCCATCGGCGTAAGCCAGTGGTATCTACACAAGTCGGATAGTGCGCGGCGTCCTCACCCGCACAGGCCCGGCCAGACAATCTGATTTGCCGGAGGCCGAAATCGTTGGATTTGCTAAGAAACAGGCACTTGGCAGTGGCCGAAGCGTGCGGGCGAGGACGCCGCGCACTACTAATGCGGCGTGGTCGAGTTATGTAACCATCGGCGTAAGCCATGGGTTCGAGCAGCACGCGCGATCCCGAGCCCCAGAGGGGCGGCACAAGCTCTTACCGCCCAGCCGCGGGCCGATGGATCGAGAGGTTGCGTTTTGAGCCTCTGTGCTTGTATCACCGGGGCGGGTCACTGCGATGGAATGCCCGATCGACGCCCTATGGGAGGAACGGCATGGTAAGCCTTGAGGACATCGCCCAGCGCCGCACTGGATGGAGAGGCGCTGGAGACATTGACGTTATCGCGCTTCCCCAATGCCAGCGTTCGGGTCAAATTGGCGCAAAGGTGACATCCCACACTTGCGATGGGCCATGTGGCTCAGGCTGCGGATCGGCGTTTGGATGTTGACTCCTGCATCAGCGCCTCGGCCGGGATTCCCAGGCCGCTGTGCAGGCGACGGATCATCTGGATGCTCAGGGACCGCTTGCCGTTGATGGCTTCAGGCTGGCCTGATCCATGCGAAAACCAATAGCCTCGACGGGATCAGGCAAGTCGCAGGGGAACTGTCGCTTCTCGTACAGTTCCACGAGCACGCTGAGCAGTTCCAGTTCATCTCCCTGGGCGGTGTTCCTGCGGGCATCCATCAGTTCGTCGATCCGCCGCAATCGATGTGGTAGTCACGCCGCGTCTTGATCAATTTCGTCCAACTCATACGACCTCCGCGTCGAGCTTGTCGTACGCCTATCTCGGCCGGCGTCATCACTCGGTGCCCTTCTGCTCTGGAACCAGCCGCGCGGGTTCCTCCAGAATCTCCAGGATGCCGCGTGCGCAATAAGCTCGGTCGCGTTTCGCCTCGCTCACCGCGTGGACGATGCCCTTCTCTTCAAGCACCGCAATGGCTCGAGAAGCCGTGTTGTACGATGTCTTGATATCTCGCTGCACACTCCGCACGGTGAGGAAGGGATTCGCCGCCAGTAACTCAACCACCAGCAGTGCCGCACGCGAGCCGGCCACCATCTTCCGCCATGTTTCAAGTTGCTGGTTGATCCGCCGGGCGCGCGACAGGGCATCCTCGGACTGACGGGCCACCGCCCGAAGGAAATACTCCAGCCAGCCCGACCAGTCGCCGCGTTCACTCACCGCGCTCAGACCCTCGTAATAGTCCCGGCGTGTCGCCTCGAAGAATGCACTGACATACAGCAGCGGCGATGGCAGAATCTCCCGCTCGACCAGAAAAAGGGTGATCAGCAGCCGCCCGACCCGGCCATTGCCATCAAGGAACGGGTGGATGGCCTCAAACTGATAATGCGCCAAGGCAATCTGTACCAATGGCGGCAGCGATCGGTCATGCAGGAACTTCTCCCAAGCTCCCAGGCAATCCATCATTGCATCCGGCGGAGGGGGAACGTAACGGGCATCCTGGAGCGTACACCCGGCCGGCCCAATCCAGTTCTGCGAACGCCGAAACTCCCCCGGCGTCGCGCGGTCGCCACGCACCCCGCGCATCAGCTTCTCGTGAATCTCTCGCACCAGGCGCAGACATAGGGGCAGCGTCTTGAGTCGTTCCATGCCGTGTTCCAATGCAGCGACATAGTTACTCACCTCCAGCAGATCATCGGGACTGCGTGAAACCACCGCACCAGCTTCCGCCGCCAGCAACTCCCCCAGCGTTGCCTGCGTGCCCTCGATCCTGCTGGAAAGAACAGCCTCCCTGCGGACAAACGGCCGAATCAGCACGTGCGGATTTGGCAGTCGCCGCCCTTCGCCCGCTAAACGCCCCAGGAGTTGATCGGCGTCAGACAGAGCGCGTACGAGTTTGTCCGACCATACCAGCTTGGGTGGCAGCGGATCAGGATGGAAGGCCCGGTATCCCGCCAGCACCCGGACCCACCGCCCGGGAAGCGCTGACGCAGAGATGAGCTTCCTCGTTGACATCATGGAAATAATAACCCAGCTATTTCCAAAGTACAGCACAATTGGCAACAAGCCTGCCCCTTGTTGCCACGGCCGCAATCCGCCACGCAAATGCGCACACGCACCCCGCACTTAGCCCGTTCGACACCGCCGCACTCATCGGATTTCGCACTTCCGGTCTCCCCGCGGATTCTCTGCATTACAAAGGCTTGAAACGTGAAGTAGAATCACTCACAATGGTGTCCGGTGTGGCCGGAGTGTGTGGACCGTGGCCAACACCCTGTGCGAATTGTCCTCTTCGACCCCCGTCGGGTGTGCCCGGATGGGTCGGTCGGTCCGCGGTCTTGTTGCAGGAGTCCGGCTATTTCTACCAATTATCGCCACAACGAACAGATTCGCATTTCCCCCGTGCGAGTCGTCAATGATCAGGAAGAGCAGCTTGGCGTTCTTCCCACCGCAGAAGCCATCCGCATGGCCCGCGAGCAGGGAATGGACCTGGTCGAAGTGGCGCCTAACGCGCGCCCGCCGGTGTGCCGAATCATGGATTACGGCAAGTGGCGCTATCTCCAGCAGAAGAAGGAGGATCGCTCACGCGCCAACGCCAAAGGCGGTCAGCTCAAGGAACTCAAGTTTCGCACCGTTCGCATCGGCGACAATGACCTCCTGGTCAAAGTCACTCGCGCCCGCGAGTTCCTCACCGAAGGCAACAAGGTCCAGTTCACCCTGCAGTTCCGTGGCCGTGAAATGGCCCACCTGAACCTTGGCCGCGATCTGATGGACAAGGTCAAGAAGGAACTCACCGACTGCAGCAAGGTCGAGCGCGATGCCAAGATGGAAGGCCGGCGCATGACGCTGGTCCTCCAACCCGAACGCAAGACCGGCAAGGCTCCCAAGGCCGACAAGGGCGATCACGCCGCACAAGCCGGCACCGGCGAACGTCTGAAGATCCAGATGCCCGCGGGCGCCACGGCACCCAAGCCCCCCGCCGCTCCCGCCGCTGCTGCGCCGGCCCCGGTGGCCGCTGCCGCCGGCCCTGCGACGAACCCGTAAGCCAGTCAAGCACTGCAAACACAAACACAGCGTGCCAGGTCAACCCTTTGACCTGGCACGCTGTCTTTTTCGGCCACCGCCCGCACGATTGCGGTCACCCCATGCGGCGCGGCACTGATGGCGGCAAGAACCACCTACTTCATGCAGCGGCTGTGCTCTTCCAGACGCGCGAGCAACTCCGCCGGTTCTTCGCGGCGATCGCCCATCGCATTGCTCCACTCAAAGACCTCGTGCTTGGCCAGGGCCTTGTCGATGCGGCGGCACGCGCTGATCACCGTGCTATGGTTCTTCTTATTCAGAAGCTGACCGATTTCAGGATAGCTCAGCTTCGCCATCTTCCGGATCAGATACATGGCGATGCTGCGGGCGAGGCTCACATTGCGCTCGCGGCCGCGGGACATCAGGTCCTTCTTCTCCAGGGCGAAGTGCTCGCACACGATCGCGATGATGTTCTCCGTGCGGACCGGAGCGACCATCTGGCGATCGAGATCGCCCAGAGCTTCCTGTGCCATCTGCTCGTCGGCCGGGCGGCCGGTGAGCTTCACGTGAGCCGCCACGCGATTGATGGCCCCTTCCAGCTCGCGCACATTCTGCGTGACGCGGCGGGCGATCCAGGCGACGACGCCCTCTGATAGGACGGTCTGATATCGGACGGCCAGCCGGCGGAGAATCTCGCATCGCATGGCCTGGTTCGGCGGGTCAACCCGCACGACCATGCCGCTGACGAATCGGTTCACCAGCGACTCGCCGAACTCCTCGATCAGCTTGGGATGGTTGTCCGACGCCATCACCACCTGCCGCCCCATCGCCTCGATGGCGTTGAACGTGTGCAGGAACTCTTCCTGCGTGGCCCGCTTGCCGCCCAGAAAGTGAACGTCGTCAATCACCAGCAGATCCAGTTCCCGCATCCGGCGGCGGAAACCATCGAGTTTGTTGGTCCGCATCGCGGTCACAAACTCGTTGGTGAACTCTTCGCCGGTCAGATAGGCCCAGCGTTTGGTCGGATGGTGCTGGATAAAGCGGCGGCAGATCCCCTGCAGCAAATGGCTCTTGCCAAGCCCGCACCCGCCGTGAATGAACAGCGGCGTGTAGTGTACCCCGGGATGCTCTGCCACATGCGCCGCCGCGTTGAAGGCCAGCTCGTTACTCGGGCCGACCACGAAGTTCGACAGCTCATGCCGGAGCCGCGACGGCGAACTGTAGGCGGTGCCGGATGACACCGAAGCACTGCGCATCGGGGCAACCATGCCCGCCAGAGCGGTGCCCGCGACCGCCGCCGCGGCCGCCATGCCGCCGGCGGAGCGAGAGGCCGACGACGAAGGCTCAGCCAGGTGCGACCCGTCCAGCCGGGGCATCCGGCTGAGGCCCTGGGCCGTCTTGACGCTCTGCAGGCCCTTCAACTCGAAGAGCTGCGGCACAACATTGAACCGCACCGGTAAAGGCAGGCCCAGCACCTCCCGGGCGGCGTCCTGGATCGGCTTGGAGAAATGGGCCCCGATCCATTCGCTGATGAAGTCATTGGGAACGCTGATCTCCAAGCCATCCTGCTGTAGATTCAGCCGGGTGGAGTTGTCGAACCAGACGTGGAAACGCTGCTGTCCAACTCGTTGGGCAATCGCATCCGCCAGCCGCACGAGTTGGGGATCCTGTTCAGACACGCAGTTCACGTCGAGCTCCTTCCGCTACCACCTGCAATCCGAGGAAGGCATCCTGCCGCTACCGTCTCATCCGTGATTGCACGTCCAGTGTGCGAAAAAACAAGACCGCATCGGCCAGACCTCTGGCCGCTGACAAGCTTCACAAATCCTGTCAAAGCGAGCGTGTTTAGAGCCCCAAATCCATGGGCAACTGAAGTGAACAACATACCCAATTCAACCGGGCTCTGACAAGCGCTAGATCGACGGAATTGAGTTCACCGTATCGTAAGTCCAGTCGTCGTCTGGGCTGAGCCCCCGAAAGATTTTTTATTTTGCTTTTCATCCACAATCAGATTGCCGATTGGGGATGAATTGTGGACAAAACGGGATTGCTCAGTCGTTGCGGCGGCCCATTCGCTGGTGGCCGGCCGGAATAGTCCCTGTTACCGGGTCATACTCCGAGATGAACTGCTTCAGATCGGCCGCCACCGCGGGGCGTTTTCCGGGTCCGCCGGTCTGAATGGCGCGCACCGCCTGCTCTGGAGTGTATCCCATCGCGTGCCGCTGATAGGCGGCGACCATGATCCCGGTCCGATGCATGCCCTGAGCGCAGTGCACCAGCACGGGCTGATTGGCCGGGTCGGCCGTCACGCTCAGAAACTTCTCGATATCGCCCGGAGTTGGCCAGTTACCGAGCTGCACCGCAATGCGCACCATGCGAATGCCCTTGTCCTGCAATAGCGCCGCCTCCTGCTTGAACATCGGCAGTTCGGGATCGTTGAACTCATCATCCTCGACCAGACAGACGACCGTCTTTGGCGCCACCTTGCGAATCGACGTCTGGAACTCCCGTATGCCGCGATTGCCGTCGCGATAGAGCACACCTTCGCGCACGGTCATCAGGTTGTAGGTCTGGAAAAAAAAGAACCAGACCAGCCCGCCCGCGATGGCGAGGGCAATCAGCACCGGCAAGGCTCTGCGCCAGCGACGCCGCCCATGGGACGAGCTGGTGGCCGAGGTCAACGCATTGGATACGGGATCCGACAAATTCACTCCTTGGACGCCGGTCGAGCCAGCGCAACCCAACGATATCGTCCTACGCGGAACGCCATCACCTCAACGACGCCCGCCGGGGCATTGTCGGGCAGCCACTTCTCTCGAGCAAGCACAACAACGTCCTTATCCGCGACCCCGGCAGGCCAGTTCGCATCCGGCAACTGCCGAACCGGTCGTCCAAGGTAGACGCCAAGTTCGCGCGGACACTTCCTCGCGAAATCAGCGTACACCACAGCGTTGGGATATCGCTGCAGGATGAGCCTCGCCGGTTCCTTCGCCTCGCTGTGTCCTGACGCGGTTGTGCTGTTGCCCCAATTATAGGCGAACTGGAAGCCCAGCAGCAGCACCAGCGTTCCCGCGGGCAAGGCCCAGAGGCGCTCGCGCTGCAGTCGCAACGTCAAGAGCAATACGCACGCCATCGCCAGTGAGATCGCAACCGCCGGCCAGACGGGGAACCACGGCTCGCCATCCACGGAATTCATGGCAAGCCCCCTGGCCCATGCCAGGTGCGATGGCAGACTCGACCCGACCAAAGGCAGCCCTATCGCCAGGGCACCGACCGTCACCCAATGAACCGCAATCATCGCCCGGTCGGCCGCGCTGGGCTTGCGCCAGCTACTGAGGCATTGCAGCAGTCCCCACGCCGCGATCACCGCAGCCGGGCCGGCCATCGGCACCATGTACCTCACCCGCACCGGCGGGTAGATCGCCAGGCACGCCAGAGGCACCACGACGATCAGCAGCATGAACACGGCCTCACGGAACCTCACGACGCTCTGCCGCCAGAACATCACCACCATGCCGGCAACCAGCCAGACCGTCCAAGGCAGCATCTCCAGCAGGAAGACAAACACGTCCCACCGCGGCGTGGTGTCGCCGGCATCGCGTTCCTCCTGCAAACGCACCTCATTGATCCACAACCGCACGGTATTGAGCGAGTACTTGTCCAGTATATAGACAACCCAAGGCAGGCTCACCACGGCCAGCAGTGCGGCACCGGCGAGCAAAGGCCGGCACCAGCCGGCTTGGTCGGCTGGCCGGCCATCGCCCGTGAGGTCGCATCCGGCCGGGGCCTGGATCTCTCGCGCCCCGCTGCCCTGTCCTGGTTCGCCAGACCGCCGCCGATGCCACGCGTCCCAGCCCGCGAAGAGTCCGACAGGCAGGATCGTCTCGAACAGTGCCGGCGGTCCCTTGGTCATCAATGCCGCACCCAGCGCCAGGCCGGCTCCGCAGCAGCCCAGCCACCGCTGCCCGCGGAAGAGCGCCCGGGCCACCAGCGCGTTGGTCAGCACCACCCACATCGCCAGTTGCATGTCATAGGTGGCACGACGCGAATACTTGATGAACAGGAAGGTTGTCGCGCAGACGATCGCTGAGAGCAGCCCCAGACGCCAGTCACGCACGCTCTTGCCCATGTCGTAAACGCCTGCGAGCATCAGGCACGCCATCAGCAGCGTGGGCCAGCGAGATCCCCACTCAAGTGAGTCCGAGCTCAGGATGCCCAGCGAGGTGCTCCAGTGGGTGAACGGGGGCTTCTGCAAGCGCGGCTGGCCGTTGAGCGTCGGCACGGCCCAGTGGCCTTCGTGGATCGTCTCGACGGCGGTGAGGACGTTGAACGTCTCCATGCCATCACAGAAGTCCAGCCACCGCAGCGCCGGCGCCGTCACCGCGAAGAACACGACAATAATGGCCGGCACATGAACCCATGGGCTCTGCCACCAGCGGTTGGGACCGTCCATGATGCAGAGAGTAAGCCAAGCGCTAGTGAATCGCCACAGGCTTGCGATGTGCTGCCGCAGCGGTCGCCGCGGCGGCCAGGTGGGCATCAGCGGCCGCCGGCGCGTGCCCACGGGCCTGCTGCGATAACTCGAGCGTGTCGGCTTCCATCTGCTTGATTTTGTTCACGCGCCGGACGTGCCGCCCGTCCACAAAGTGCGTGGTCAGGAATATCTCCACGATCTTCCGCAGATGGTCCTCACCCAGCAGGTCGGTGCCGATGCACAGGACGTTGCAGTGGTTGGATTCACGGGCGAGGCGCGCAGTGACTTCATCGTGAACCAGGGCGGCCCGAATGCCGACAACCTTGTTGGCGGCGATGGACATGCCGATCCCGGACCCATCGAGCAGGATCCCGACCTCGCACTGCCCTGCCACCACCGCATGGGCGACAGCGGCAGCGTAGTCAGGATAGTCGCACGCGGCCACGCTGTCGCAGCCGAGGTCGCGAACCTCGTGGCCCCACTTGCGAAGCAGCGGAACCAGTTTTCGCTTGCCCTCATAGCCCCGATGGTCACATCCCAGCGCGATCTTCATGTCCCTGGCTCCATCTGGATCAAGTCGTCCGCGATCAACTGCGTCTCGATCAGGCTCTTCAGCCTCGCCGCCAGATCCTCGTACAGCCCCAGGTCGCCACCGATCGGGTCCGAAATGTCACCGGATGGATCCAGCATCCGGGTCTTCTCGGCCGCTGATGGCGCCATCGCCGCAATCCATGCGGCGTGGCTGTGCCCCATCGTCCATATCCGATCCGCATGCCGAATCAGGTCCGCAGTGAGCGGGCGCGACCGATGCCCCGACAGATCGCCGCCCAGCGATCGCACGGCCTCAACCGCGTGCGACGTGGCCGGAGCCCCGGCCATCGCACTGACGCCCGCCGAGACCACGGAAAACCCGCTCTTTTCGAGTTCGTCTTCCCGCATCTTCAGCCGGTCCGCCAGCATACGCCGGGCCATCGCCGCGGCGATGGGTGAACGACATGTGTTGCCCGAACAGACGAACAGAATCGTGGTCTTCAACATCCGCTCCAAGACTCGCTCTTCCACCGCACCCGCTCGTACTAGGGTGTACCGCGCAGGCGCCACTTCGACAACTGTTGAACTCCGGCCAAATCGCGTCCGTCCATCGTCCAAGGTCAGATCAACCCGCGAAAGCACGCCCTCGGCAAGATCGCTCAACTCAGCAGGCGGTCCGCCGGCAGTCGGCGCCGCCATGGCGCCGACCGGACCGCCGCAGCGACGAAGGACATCGCTGGCGACGGCATGGGCCGGGCAGCGAATGGTGATCCGGTCACGCTCGTACAGGTCGGATTCGCTGATCTTCAGACGCTGGGCGACTTCCTGCCGGCGCTGGGCGCTGACGACCAAGACCATGGAGACCGGCCCGGGCCATAGCCGAGACAGCGTCCGTTTCTGGAACGCCGTCAGATCATCGAGAAACGGCAATGCGGCGGCGGCCGTGCCCACGTGCAAAGTCAGCGGCGACACCTGAGCAGCGGGATTGCGAAGTGCACGGAGCCGGGTCACCGCTTCAGGACGGTCGAGCCGGCCGGCAACGGCATAGACGGTTTCGGTGGGGATGATCACCAGCCCCCCGGCGTCCAGGGCCTCCACTGCACCCGTAACACCCGGTGGCGAAATCACATCGGTCGAAGTTGGCGTCTCGGCGGCTAACATACTCTGAACGGGATTATCGTCGGGAGGCACCGGGGGCGTCAACCAAGCCCGGCCGGGCAGACGCGCAGGTCTTTCGGGGAGGGTGAATCGGCGTTAATTCAGGCGCATAAGTGTCGCCGATCCAAAGCGGGCTATCCCTGTCCATCTCTCCACAATCCGTAAGAATTTGCGCGGCTTACAAAGATTATTCCTATTTCAGCTTTGTCGCCACGGCAACTCTTCGATCTGCTTTCAGCGGCGAAGCGGTATTCTGCTTCTTGCGGCTACGCCACCCTGTGTTCATCGGTGGCCACTCTTCCTGGGTTGCGGGCCAAGCCCGAGCCGTGTGTGTCTTCGGGGCTTATGTGGCAGTTCCTCTCCTCCCCGATTCCACCGCGAGCACTTCAACTGCCGCACCGCGACTCCCCACCCCTCAACCCGTAGGTGTCGTCGGTATGCTCCGACCCACCTTGAGTTGCCCCCCAACCCCGCCGCGCACGCTCGCCACAAGTGAGCCCTCCCGTGGCACGAGCCGCCTGCGCAGCATCTCGCCTGGGCGGACCGGGCCGTAGCCCCCGCCACTGGCCGGCGAAGCCGCTTCTTTAAGCAGGACCTCAGAAGAAGGCAGTACTCGCTCGATAGTGCGAGGCGTCCTCGCCCGCACAGGAGGATCCCCACGCCTCCCCCTTGCGTGTACGCTTTTGTGGAAGTCAACCAGACGTCTCGCCGAATTCCCGAAAAGGCCGGTGTCGGAGCCCTGCGCCCGCGAGGAGGCAACCACAAGTTTCGGCCGTTTTCGCTGGTTCCTAAAAAAATCTACACGCCCAAGCACGCCCCCTCCAACCCACAGAAACCGCACCGATGAATGCCCTCGCTATTCCACATTAGTACCCCGGGGCGCCAACTCAGGGGGTTGGCCGGACGCTTACCAACTCAGCCCCAACGGGGTGTAATACATAAGCCAAGAGTCCGTCCAAGTAATACCCACAGACTCTGCTTCTGAGAGGTAACCGAATCGGAGGCGACTTCGCCGAAGTGTCGGTGCGATGGACGGCGGGAGGCCAAAGGTGCTCCGCTACTCCGATTCCGCCTCTGGAGCATGGCCACAAGGACAAGGGGGAAGGAAAGCGGAGAGGGGGAGATTCGAACTCCCGGTGATGTTGCCACCACACCGGTTTTCGAAACCGGCGCATTCAACCGCTCTGCCACCTCTCCAGATGGAACGGGGAGGATAGTAACCGCTGGGCGCAAATGCGTCAAAGCCACAACTCGGATGTGCGCCTTGTTGTTGTGGCCTTTGGCTGGTAGCGGAATCAGCCACCGGTGGGTACACTACCGGCAATTTTCGCCTGAGCGAATTGACCACGAATCGACTGTTTCTGAGAGTGACCAACTATGCCCCGACGGACTGACATTCATACGATCCTCATCATCGGTTCGGGCCCCATTGTCATTGGCCAGGGCTGCGAATTCGACTATTCCGGCGTGCAGGCGTGCCGCGCGCTGAAGGATGAGGGATATCGCATCGTCCTGATCAACTCCAATCCGGCCACAATCATGACCGATCCGGAGTTCGCTGATGCGACCTATATCGAGCCAATCACTCCTGAGGCTGTTGAGAAGATACTGGAACGCGAGGCCAAGAACGGCACCCCTATCGACGCGGTGCTGCCCACCCTGGGCGGGCAGACGGGCCTGAACACCGCGGTGGCCTGCTACGACAAGGGCATCTTCACGAAACACGGCGTCAAGATGATCGGTGCCAACCGCGAAGCCATCAATCGCGGCGAGGACCGGCAGGTTTTCAAGGACCTGATGCTCAAGATCGGGCTGGATGTTCCGCGTTCCGGCGTGGTCCATAATATGGACGACGCCCGCAGAGTGCTCAAAGACATCGGGCTGCCCCTGATTATCCGCCCGGCATTCACCCTGGGTGGCACTGGCGGGGGGATCGCCTACAACATCGAAGAGTTCGAGACGATCGTCCAGCGCGGGCTGGATGCCTCGCCCGTCACCGAAGTGCTGATCGAACAGTCGGCCATCGGCTGGAAGGAATTCGAATTGGAGGTGATGCGCGACAAGAACGACAACGTCGTCATTATCTGCTCGATCGAAAACATCGACCCGATGGGCGTGCACACCGGCGACTCGATCACCGTCGCCCCCATCCAGACGCTGACGGACAAGGAATATCAGCGCATGCGGGATGCGGCCATCAAGATCATCCGCGCCGTCGGCGTTGAGACCGGCGGGTCGAACATCCAGTTTGCCGTGAACCCCGACGACGGGCACATGGTGATCGTGGAGATGAACCCTCGCGTCAGCCGGTCCTCGGCGCTGGCGTCCAAGGCCACGGGGTACCCGATCGCCAAGATCGCGGCGAAGCTGGCGGTGGGCTACACACTGGATGAACTGCCGAACTTCATTACCAGCACCAAGGACGGGCGGCTTTATACGTCGGCCTGTTTCGAGCCCACGATCGACTACTGCGTCATCAAGATTCCGCGCTGGACGTTTGAGAAATTTCCGGACGCTGATGAGACGCTTACCACGCAGATGAAGAGCGTCGGCGAAGCGATGGCCATCGGCCGCACCTTCAAGGAAGCCTTCCAGAAGGGCATCCGTTCGATGGAGGTCAAGCGGTTTGGATTCGGGCTGGACAAGTACGACAAGTGGTGGAACGCCGACCAGGGCCGCCTGGTCGTCCATTCCCAGGCCAAGAGCGACAAGGTCGAAGAGGACATCGATTCGGACAAGACCACGCAGGGCGAGTCGCTCGACTTGGAATGGCCCATTCCCGAACAGAAGCTCCGTCGCAAGCTGATCGTTCCCTGCCAGGGGCGCATCTACTACATCCGCTATGCGATGAAGATGGGCTGGTCGATCGACCAGGTCCACAAGCTGACGAACATCGACCCGTGGTTCCTGGCCCAGATCAAGCAACTGGTCGACTTTGAGCCGACGCTGATCAATGCCAAGCCTCTGATCGCTTGCTACGAAGCCGACCCGGCCGCAAAGATGGAGCTGACGCGCATCTTCCGCCAGGCGAAGGAATGGGGTTACTCCGCCGTGCAGCTCGCCACCGTCTGGGGCAGGAGCATCACCCAATTGCGCGAGCTGCGCAAGGCGCTGGACATCAACCCCGTGTACAAGCTGGTCGACACGTGCGCCGCCGAGTTTGAGGCTGCCACGCCATATTATTACTCCAGCTACGAGACGCCTTACGCGAAGATGGGCGACAAGGGCTCGGCGCTGGTCGCCTGCTGTGAGGACGAGATCCGCCGGACCGACAAGCAGAAAGTCATCATCATCGGCGGAGGTCCCAACCGCATCGGTCAGGGAATCGAGTTCGACTACTGCTGCGTGCACGCGGCGTTCGCGATGAAGGAACTGGGCTACGAGTCGGTGATGATCAACTCCAATCCGGAAACGGTCTCCACCGACTACGACACCAGCGACCTGCTCTTCTTTGAGCCGCTGACGTATGAAGATGTGCTGAACGTTTGCGAGCGTCTAAACGGCGTGCCCTTCGGTCAATCCGGCGGGCTGGTCAAGGGGCTGATCGTTCAGTTTGGCGGGCAGACGCCGCTGAATCTCGCCCGCATGCTGGGCGACGCCGGGGTGCCGATCCTGGGTACGACGGTTCAGTCGCTCGATGAAGCGGGCGATCGCGAGCAGTTCCGCAAGCTGCTGCAGAGGCTGAAGCTGCAGCAGCCGGAAAACGGCATCGCCCGCAGCGTGACCGAGGCGAAAGAGATCGCCCAGCGTATCGGCTATCCCGTGCTGGTGCGGCCCAGTTTCGTGCTGGGTGGCCGGGCGATGGAGATCGTTTTCGACGAAAATCAGCTCAACTTCTACATGCAGCATGCGGTGGAAGCGTCGACGATTGCCGACGCCCCGATCCTGGTGGACAAGTTCATCGACAATGCCGCCGAAGTGGATGTAGACTGCGTTGCGGACTATGACAGCACCGGCCAGAGTGACGCCGGCCAAGCGGTGATCTGCGGCGTCATGGAGCATATCGAAGAGGCAGGGATTCATTCCGGCGACTCGGCTTGCGCACTGCCGCCTTATTCGCTCTCCAAGGCGATCGTGCAGCGACTGAAAGAGCAGACGCGCGCGATGGCGAAGGCCTTGCGCGTCCGCGGCCTGATGAACGTGCAGTATGCCGTGCGGGGTAGCGAGATCTACGTCATTGAAGTTAATCCGCGTGCCTCGCGCACCGTGCCGTTTGTCGCGAAGGCCACTGGCATGCCCTGGGCTAAGATCGCCGCGAAGGTCATGGCCGGCAAGAGCCTGGCGGAACTGGGCATCACCGAACAGCCCGATCGCAAATACACCTGCGTGAAGGAGGTCGTTTTCCCATTCGCCAAGTTCCCGGGCGTGGACGTGATCCTGGGTCCTGAGATGCGATCCACGGGTGAAGTAATGGGCATCGACCGCAACTTCGCCATTGCATTTGCCAAGAGTCAGATCGCCGCCGGCTCGGCATTGCCGACCTCGGGCACGGTTTTTATCAGCGTGCGCGACACCGACAAGGAAGGCATCATTGGCCCGGCCAGGGTGCTGGCGCAGTGTGGGTTTGAGCTGATCTCGACCGAGCACACCTGCGATGTGCTGCAGGAGAACGACATCCCCTGCAAGCGCATCAACAAGCTTTCGGAGGGCCGGCCGAACATCAAGGACCTGATCAAGAACGGGCAGGTCCAACTCATCATCAACACCCCCACGAAGAAGGGCCCGACCACCGACGAGGGGCAGATTCGCGCCATGGCCGTGCTGCACAAGATCGCCATGATCACGACCCTCACCGGCGCCAAAGCCGCGGCCAAGGCGATCCCGGCGATGCAGAAAGAGCAGTGGGGGGTCCAACCGCTACAGGAGTACAAGGCTTGAACGATTGAGTTGACATCATTTTAGTGCATACACTAAAATGATGTCATGGTCAGGATGCAGATACAGGTCCCCGACGAACTCTACGCCAAGACGAGAGCGGTAGCGGACTATCGGGAATGGACGCTGGCCGAGACCATCCGGCGAAGCCTTGAGGTGTTTGTCCAGATGAGCCCACGCGCCGACGCGCCGAAGAAGCAATGGCAGTTACCTCCGGCCCATGATTTTGGCCAGTGCAGGATCCCTGAGCGGCAGTGGCGCGAGGAGGCCAATATCGGCCACGTGGTCGAGCAACTGCGCCATGATCGAAACCTGTGATACCAACGTCCTGTTCCATGCTTTCGATAAGAGCGGCTCGCTCTTTGGTAAAGCCCGCGCGTATCTTGATGCCCAGGCATCTAACACGCAGTTTGTTTTGTGCGAGCTTGTCCTTTGCGAACTGTATCCCCTCTTGCGTAGGGAAGTTCTGTGGGAAAAGCCGATGACGGCGCAGGAGGCATTGCAGACAATCCAGGGACTGCGCAGCAACGAGACCTGGCGCATCATTGACTATCCAGGCGGATTGATGAACGACGTCTGGAAACGCGCCGCCGCGACGCAGTTCCCCAAGTCTGGCGTCTTTGATGCACGCCTGGCGATGACGTTGCGCCATTACGGAGTGACGCACATTGCCACGCGCAACGCGAAGCATTTCCAAGGATACGGCTTTGAAAAGGTCTACGATCCGACGGCTTAAGCGATCGCAGCGCGCTCCGCTTTCGCATCGGCCGCCCGTGGGGCTATCATAGGACGCATGAAGGTTTTCATTGTCGCCAATACCCAGAAGATGCAGGTGCAGCGCCCGTTGGATGAGCTGACCGCTCTGCTGCGCGGGCGGGCGGAGCTGGTTGGGGTTGAGACCAGCGATGACAGCGATCTGTCCGAGATTCAGGCGGATCTGGTGATGGTCCTCGGTGGCGACGGAACTCTCCTCTCGGCCGCTCGACGGCTTGGCGGCCGAGCGATTCCCCTGGTGGGCGTCAATTTCGGCCGCCTCGGGTTCCTCGCCAGTTTCACCCCTGAGCAGATTCCCGACATGGTCGAGCGGGCGCTGGGAGGCAAGCTGCCGGTGCGGCCACGGATGGTGCTTGAGGCGTCAGTCCTGGCGGGCGGCGGCAGTGACAGCATTCACGACATTCCTGCCCTGAAGCGTCATCGCCGTTTTGTCGCCGCCGCATTAAATGACGCCGTCATCACGGCCGGTGCGCCGTTCCATATGATCGATCTGGCAATCGCGCTTGATGGAAACGCAGGCATTCACTACTCCGGCGACGGGACGATCATCTCCACGCCCAGCGGCTCGACTGCTTACAACATCTCCGCCGGCGGGCCGATCATCAGCCCGGACGTCGACGCCATCTGCATCACGCCGATCTGTCCGCATTCGCTGGCGTTCCGCCCGGTGGTGATATCGCCCCGGTGCATGATCGAGATCACGGGTGTGCGAGTGAATGACGGGACGACCCTGTTCTGCGACGGCCAGGCAAGCACGCGGCTGATGCCCGGAGAGCGTGTGGTTGTGCGGCGCGCCGAGCACGAAGTGCTGCTGATGGAAAACCCTGCGAGTCGCGAGTGGTGCACGCTGGCCGAAAAGCTGCACTGGGCGATCAGCCCGCGTTACAATGGGTGACACGGCGTGGTGGCTCCCTGAACTTCTGACGGAAAGGACACTTCGACTCCATGCCCGGCGATGGACAGGCAAGCATCAAGTCGGACCTGCTGGCCGCGTACGCCGCGGCCGGCGCGAAGGTGCTGGCATGGGCTGCCGTATCGCGACTGGTGCTTGGCGGCGGAGCCTACGCGGCGGAGTTCGCGCTGCTGGCCCTGATCCGCTCAACCCTGGGGCTGCTGAACTGCACAAGCCTTGGTCTTGCCCCGACGATGATCCATTTCCTGTCGGTGGCCCGGGGAGGCGGGCAGGGCTCAGACCGCCTGCAGGCCAGGCGTCTCTACTGCAATGGCCTGCTCATTGCCGGTGGTCTGGGCTGCGCGGGGATGCTTGTGGTGGCGGTCTATGCGAGTCTCTTCGGGCACATTCACCGTGTACCGGCACCACTGCTTCAGACCGCGTCGCTGGCAGCGCTGCTCGTGGGAATGGGGATGGTGTTTCGGCTGATGAGTGACGCATCGAGCGCGTGGCTGCAGACATCGGGGCGATTCGGCGCCGACAATCTTCTCCTGGTGGTCGCCGAGATCACCTGGCTCGCTGTGACTGTTGCCCTGATGCGGGTGATCGGCAACCCGCTGACGGCGGCCGCTATCGGATTCGCCTTGGCCGGGGCTGAACTGATGATCGCCCGACGCTGGCTGGCGGGGCGTGACTCGGGATTGCCGCACGCTGATACCCGTCAGTTCGACAGGCGTCTGGCGATCGGGATGCTCTCCTTCGGCGTCATGGTGACGATCTCGCAACTGGCTGACTTTCTTTACGCGCCGACCGACTTCCTGCTGATCAACTGGTTCCTCTCGCCGGTCGAGCTGGCCGCCTATTCGGTCGCGGTACAGATTGATGCGGCGATGCTGCTGATGTCGGCCGGTGCGTCGGCGGCATTCCTTCCACGAGCGGCTTTGATGCTGTCTCGCGGGGAGCGCGCCGGGGTGATGAGGCTGTATGTCCGGGGCACGGCGGCCACTGCGGGCCTGCTGGTCGTGGCGGGGCTGGCGGTGTGGTGGCTGTCGCCGGTGTTGTTGCGGCTGTGGCTCGGAGAGGACATCCCGGTGGCGCGGATGATCCTGCCCTGGGTACTTGTCCACACCGTGGTGGGGGGCAGCAGCGGCATCGGCCGCTCGATCCTGTTGGCAGCAGGCAAGGCAGGGGCGTTCAGCGTGGCGACTGTGGCAGCGGGGTTGCTGAACGTGACGGTGAGTTTCGTACTGGTTCGCTACACAGACCTGGGCCTTCACGGGATCGTGATCGGAACCATCGCGGCCGTGGCGCTGCGGTGCCTGGTTTGGATGCCGTGGTACATCCAGCGAACCTTGCGTGAGCAGATCGTGGCGGCACGCTGACCATGGCCCAATAGCATTCCTCGCGACGAGGCTTGCTGTGCGCACATCGCCGTTGGGCAACCTTCTCAGGGGACTGGACTGGTCGCGCTGGCAGGCTGCGACGTCGGCTGACTGGCCGGCTGCCTGGCGGCACCGGGCTCCTCGTCGTAGAGGCTCTGGTCTACGGGGGCCTCGCCGGCGGTCGCGTGCACGCGGCCGTAGCGGTATTGCAGGTAGGCGTCGCGAGTGAAGACGTAGGGGTCGAGGGCTGCCTTCGTACGCAGACGTATGTCAGCATCCATCCGGGCGCGGGTGTCCACTACGTTGACGGTGGTCAGCCCAGCGCTTACCTCCCACGGCGGTTTGAGCCAGAATACCGGGCTGGTCACCCAGGCGACGGCTACGCCCGGCGCATCGCGGGTCGAAGACGGACCCAGCACGGGGAGGACCAGATAGGGGCCCGGGTCGGAACCCCAATGTGCCAGCGTGAGGCCAAAGTCGTTCTTGTTGGCCGGCAGGCCCCAGCCCGTGGCAACGTCAAAGATGCCCAGCACACCCACGGTGGTGTTGGTGAGCATCCGGCCGGCGTCGTCCCATCCCTGACTCCATTTGCCCTGCAAGTCGTCGTTGAGGATGACGTTGAAATAGCCAAGATTGCCGAAGAAGTTACCGACCCCGGTTCGCACGGGCTTGGGCAGAACCTTCACATAGACGTCTGACGCCGGGCCCAAGACCCAGCGGTCCAGGAGGTCGTTGAAGGTGTAGACCCAGCGGTTGGTGCGCTCCAGCGGATCGCCCTTTGGCGGATTGCTGGCGCAGCCGGACAGAACGCTGAGCGCAATGAGGACACAGATCAATCCGATCCGCGACTTTGGCATGCTCTGCATAGGAGTTGTCTCTCTTCCGGGCTTCTGCAGCCTGCGCTACTTGTCGGGCGCTGCTGCGTTCTTTTCCCGCAGGGCTTTGAGAAGGCGGTCTATGCCGCCGTTGGCCATGATATCCTGGAACTGCGCGCGGAAATTGGCGACCATGCTCACGCCATCGATGGTGACGTCGATGACCTTCCAGCGATTGTCGGTCTGGCGCAGGCGGTAATCGACCTTGGCCTCCTCGTGAGTGCCGCCGCCCGCCTTGCTGACGATGTGGGTTTGCACGGTCCAGTCGCCGTTGCCTTCGCGGCGATCATTAGTGATGGTGATGTCCTCGTCGGTGTAGTGCTCGATCGCCTTGCCATAGGTGGCTGACATGTGTTGGCGGAATTCCTGGACGACATCTTTTTTCTGAGCGTCCGAGAGTGGTGCCCAGTGTCGTCCCATGGTCAGACGCGACAGGGTCTGGAAATCCATCTGGTCGTAAGCGATCTGGCGCACCTTCTCGCCTTTGTCGGGTCGCGCCAGGGCGGGGTCACGCAGAATTGCCAGGACATCGCCGAGCACCTTCTCGATCACGGAGCGAGCTGTTGCGGCCGAACTGTCGGCCGGTGTCGCCACGCCCAGAGACGGCCTGGCCAAGCCAAGGCTCATTGCCAGTACAAGGCCGGCGGTGAGTGTCAGGCGAAGATGTATCGGGCTCTGCTTCATAACTGATCCTCCTGGAATCATAGTCTTCTCAATCGCACTGGCGGTCAGGGCGCGGGGATCGGGGTCGCGGTCGTTCCAGGCGTTTTGTCGTCCTTCGCCTGACCCTTGGTGAGCCCGAAGACCAACTGGCCGATCAGCCGCTCAAGGATCACGGCGGATTCCGTGAAGTTGACACGGTCGCCGCTCTTGAGCAGTTGTTCTTCGCCGCCGAGTTGGAGTTCGATGTAGCGATCGCCCAGAACACCCGAGGTCATGATGGACGCGGAGGTGTCGGTAGGGAGTTTGAGCTTTGGATCCAGATCCATCTCCACAAGGGCGCGGGAATCCTTGTCCAGCGAGATGCCGCTGACCTCGCCAACGCGGACCCCGGCGATCACAACCGGCGCGCGGACGGCCAGTCCGCCGGTCTGGTCAAAGTTCGCGCCTAGCTTGAGGCCACCCTTGCCGTGCCACGTGAAACCGCCGACGCTGAGCGATAGGTAAGTGATGGCGCCAAGTCCTGCCAGCACAAACAGTCCGACAATAAAATCACGCACCGGTGAACGATCCATGGCTTATACTCCCCACAAGGCGGTGATAAGATAGTCAGATAGCAACACGGTGACCGAACCGATAACGACGGTGGATGTGGTGGCGGCGCTGACCCCTTCGGAGGTCGGCGCGCTGGTGTAGCCACGATGGGTGGCGATCACGCTCAACAGTGCGCCGAAAATCACCGACTTGACCAGACTGCCTGCCACATCGTTATTGAAATCGATCGACGTCTTGACGCTGGACATGTAGCTGCCGGGGTCGCATCCCATCAAGCCTACGCCTGCGATGTAGCCGCCCCATATCCCGCACACAATGAACAAGGCAGTGAGCAGCGGCATCACCGCGAACATGGCGAGCGCCTTTGGCGTGATCACGAGATGGATCGGGTCGATGGATGCCATACGCAGGCCATCGAGCTGATCGGTGGCGACCATCGTCCCGATCTCAGCGGTGGTGGCCGAGCCGGCCCGGCCGGTGAGCAGCAGTGCGCCCAGTACGGGTCCAAGTTCGCGGATGAGGCTCAGTCCAACCAGTCCACCCAGGGACTGCACGGCGCCATATCGGATCAGGGTGTGGTAGCCCTGCAGGCCCAGCACCATGCCCACAGCCAGGCCGCTGATGCAGATGATGGGCAGCGACAGGACTCCGAGCTTGTAGAGTTCGCGTACGAACGGCCCCATGCGGATTGGCGGGGTGGGAATCGTGAGGCAGACCGACGTGGCAAAGGACGCCATGTTTCCCAGTTGCCTGACCAGCAGGAGGCTCTTGTAGCCGAGTTCGGAGATCGGGTTGAGCATCAATCCTTCTCCGTCGTCGTCGCGTCTTCAATGCCTTCGCTGAGGAACTCTCTCGCGTCGGGATCGGCGCCGCTGCGCAGTTCGGCCGGCGATCCCTGAACTACACGATCATCCAGCAGCAGGACCACACGCTGGGCCATGCGCAGGGTCGAGGGAATGTGATGCGAGACGAGGATGATGGTGATGCCGAACTGCCGGTTGATGTTAACCAGCAGCTTCTCGATAAGCTTGATGGCGACGGGGTCGAGGCCGGAGAAAGGCTCATCGCACAGAAGGATGACCGGCTTGCCGATGATGGCCCGGCCGAGGGCTACACGACGCAGCATGCCCCCGGAGAGTTCGCCGGGCAGCAACTCATCGGCGTCGGTGACACCGACGGCAACCAAGGTGGCGTTCACCGCCTCGATGATCTCGCGTTGAGTCAACCGATTCTGCTCACGCAGCGGCAGGGCAAGGTTGTCAAAGACGTTGTATGAATCCAGGAGGGCGCCGCCCTGAAAGAGCATACCGAGTTTCCGGCGCATGATTGTCAGCCCGCGACCCGAAAGACGCGTCACATCTTCGCCGTCAACCAGTATCCTGCCAGCCTGGGGGCGGATCAGCCCGCCGATGAGGCGAAGGATGGTGCTCTTACCCGAGCCGCTGCCGCCAAGTATGACGGAGATGCGGCCGGGCGGGAAGTCGCACGAGAGGGAGCTAAAGACGCGACGGCTTCCGTATGCCAGGCGAACGTGATCGAGGATGACATGCGCTGTTGAGTTCACGATGGTCGGCGGCGCTGGCGGACGCCAGGCGGCGCTCACGCGATCGACCGTCGCCCAGAACGTCTCGCGGAGTCGTTTTTCGTTATGCAGGAAACTGCTCATCATTTACCCAAGTCCGATAGCCAACGCGAAATGATAGGCACTAGTCACAAAAAAAACACTGCTGAGGTAAGGCAGATGAGGTGGGTGAGGCTGGCGACGGAGGTCGGCGGGTTTGGGAGAGTCGCTCTTGACCGTCTGACCGCAGTCAATGAGGATTGGGTGATGAAGCCTTTCGAGTTTTTCAGCGTGCCTCGGATCATTGTGGAGCGTGGCGGGCGGCGGCGGCTGGGCGAGCTGGCCGGGGGGATGGGGACGCGGGCGCTGCTGGTTTACAATGCTCCGCCGCTGGTGGAGGAGGTGGGGGGGATTCTGCGCGCCAGTGGGTTGACCTGCGAGGTCTTCGCGCAGCAGGGCGAGCCGACGGTGCAGGACGTGGCGGTAGCGTTGGCGATCGCGAGGGCGGCCGGGAGCGATGTGGTGATCGCCCTGGGCGGGGGCAGTGCGATCGACCTGGGTAAGGCCCTGGCGGCGCTGCTCACCAACGGCGGGGAGGTGCTGGATTACATGGAGGTGGTGGGCAAGGGGCAGAAGCTCATGAAGCGGTCGGCACCGTGGATTGCCGTGCCAACAACGGCCGGGACGGGGGCAGAAGCCACGCGCAACGCGGTGATTGGGTACAAGCAGAAGCACTTCAAGGCGTCGATTCGATCTGAGCTGATGTTGGCGCGGATTGCGCTATTGGATGCCGAGTTGCAGCTAACGGTGCCGGCTGCGGTGACGGCCGCATCCGGCTGCGATGCTTTGTGCCAGGTGATCGAG
>JBBQTU010000010.1:0-37573 GCA_038213005.1 Tepidisphaerales bacterium
GAAACGCATTCCTAGACACGATCAACCGTGCCGTTCATGATATCCAGCAGCATCCGCTCCGCTGGCTGGTCATTGCCAGAGGCGTAAGGCGGCGCTTGGTTGGCCGATTCCCCTATGGCGTGCTATATCGTGAGGCCGCGACAGAGATCGTTATTGTTGCCGTCATGCATCTGCATCGCTGGCCGGACTATTGGCTGGAACGCATATAGGGTTGCACGCCATGCGGATCATTGCGGGAGAATTTCGTGGCCGGAATATTCTGGCGCCGCAGAGCGATACGACTCGGCCGATCACCGATCGGGCCAAGCAGTCGCTGTTTGATATCCTGGCCCCGACGATTGAGGGGGCGTGCGTTTACGACTGTTTTGGTGGGACGGGGAGCATGGGGCTGGAGAGCCTGAGCCGCGGATGTGAGCGGGCGGTGTTTTTCGAGCGGGACCGGTCGGCGATCGGGCTCCTGCGGCAGAATATTGGGGCGCTGAAGGTGGGGGAGCGCAGCCAGATTGTGACGGTGGATATTTTCCGTCACTTTGCGGTAACGCCGAAGGCTCCGCATCCGGCGGCGGTGGTGTTTCTGGATCCACCGTATCGGTTTCTGCGAGAGAAGGCTGAGGAGCTGAAGCGGTTGTCGGCGATTCTGGCGTCGGGGCATCTCACGGGGGAGGGGATTGTGGTGTTCCGGCATGATGTGCATGATGCGTTGTCGCTGGATGGGTTGGAGTGTTTTGATCGGCGCGAATATGGGGATATGGCGATTGAGTTCCTGCGGCCGGTTGCGGGCTCGGGCAACGCCGCCGCGCCCGGGCAGTAGAGTTGTGTAGACAATGGCTGTGCATCGCTACAAATATCTGGCTCCAACGGACGCCGCGAAAATGGGTCGGCTGGAGTTGTTTGCCCGCCAGGTGGTTGAGGGCGTGATCACGGGGATGCACAAGTCGCCGCATCGGGGGTTTAGTGCGGAGTTTTCGGAGCATCGCAACTATGTGCCGGGCGACGAGATGCGTCATCTGGATTGGCGCGTGTATGGACGGAGCGACCGGTTCTATGTGAAGCTGTTCGAGCAGGAGACGAATCTCCGGGCGACCATCGTGCTGGATAACAGCGCCTCGATGCGGTTTGGGAATAAGCTGGAATATGGGCGGCATCTGGCAGCGTGCCTGGCGTATCTGCTGGCGACACAGCAGGATTTGGCGGGGCTGTGCGCGGTGGATGAGAGCGTGCGGATTGATCTGCCTCCGGGGTCCTCATCGGCACACATCGATCGTCTGCTGCGGAGCCTGGAGACGCTGGAACCGGGGACCACCACTGAGCTGCCTCGGCAACTGCACGCGCTGGCGGAGAAGATGCATCGGCGCAGCATGGTGATCCTGATCAGCGACCTGTGGGTGGATACGGATGAGCTGTTCCGGGCGTTGCAGCATTTGCGGTATCGGAAGCATCAGGCCATCGTGCTGCATCTGGTGGACGATGCGGAATTGAACCTGGGCGGAGCAGAGTTTGCCAAGCAGGTGACGCTGGAGGATATGGAGACGGGCGAGAAAATGGCGGTGGACCCGGCGGACATCCGCGAGAGCTACACGAAGCAGATCGAAGCGCACCTGGCATCGCTGCGGCGCGGGTGCAACGACAGCGAGTTGGAATACCACGCGATCAATGTGCGGATTCCCTATGACAAGACGCTGGTGGACATGCTGAATCGGCGGGGATGACTTGCGCGCGATGGAGGTGGCAGATGGCTGCGTCCGTGGACATCGGCCAGGCCCTTGCCGCCGCGTTCCGGCGGTAGACGGGGCATTCCCGATTGCGATCGAAATGGATATGATACTTGGTCCGGTCTGTGGCGGTTGAGAACAACCGTCTGTGTCGGCCGGGCTTATCTATGACAACCGAAAATGCATCCGCCGGTGGTGAGGCTCAGGTTCCGCAGCAGCCGAAAAAGAAGAAGCGAAGGCTTTGGCTGAAGGTTCTGTTGGGGCTGGTAGTGCTGCTGATTCTGCTGGTGGCGCTGATCCCCATGATTGCGAGCACAGGGGCGGTGCGCTCGCTGGTGGTGGGGAAGATGAACGGAATAATCACTGGCCGGGTGGAGATCCAGGACTGGTCGCTGGCGTGGTTTGGCGGGCAGTCGATCAATGGGGTGAAGGTCTTTGACGAGAAGAATCGGCTGGTGCTGGAGGTGTCGAAATTGCAGACGCCGGCGTCGCTGATTGCGCTGGCGCGCGGTAACTACGACTTTGGCAAGACCGAGATTCAGGATATGAACCTGACGCAGATGGAGATCGGAGCAGACGGGCAGACCAATTACCAGCGGCTGTTTATGCCCAAGGCGGCTCCTGCTGCACCGGCAGGGGCAGAGAAGCCGACGGCTGCGCCGGCACCTGTCGCACCGACTGCGCCACCGGCGCCCATCGCTAAGGTGCCGATGCCCGCGGTGAAGATCGACCTGTCGATTAAGCCACTTCGCGGCACGATCATCGCCTTCGGCGCTGACGGCAAGCAGTCCGCGCCGGCGATTGAGATTCGTCCCGAGAGCGGCATCGAGGTCAAGGTGGGTGATCCTTCGCAGCCGATTACGGACCGTGTGAAACTGGTGCTGGTGGTCGGCGGGAAGTCCGCCGGGACCATTACCCTCGATGGTTCGGCGACGGTCGATATGGCCGCCAGCAAGATCCAGGCGGCCCAGAAACTGCTGATCGAGCAACTGGACCTTGGCGCGCTGTCGCCGCTGTTGACGCTGGCGAAGCTGGATGGGCAGATGGCGGGTATGGTGTCGGGCGAGTTGTCGGCCGACATCGCAGCGGCCGACCGCGGCACGGTCAAGGGGCGCATCACTGGTACGGACATGGCGATCGGCGGGGCGATGCTCAAGGGCGATGTGGTTCGCACCAGCAAACTGGATATGCCGGTGGATCTGACGTTGGGGGCGGGACAGACGCTCAGCGGCACCGTGATGGTGGAGACCGACCAGGGTAAGTTGCTGGTGGATACGAACCTGCCGCTGGAGGCTCTGAAGCGTCTTGAGGCCGGCGAGGCGCCCGGGGCGGCCGGGCTGACGAAGCTCACGGTCGACGTGCCTGACCTCGCGGTTGTGCTCAATGCGCTGAAGAATTCGGTGAAGCTCAATGAAGGGGTCGCCGTGACCGGGGGCGCGCTGGCGATGTCAGCCAACGTGACCCTCAGCGAGAAGGATGTGAAGGTTGACCTGCCGCTGAAGATCGAAGGACTGAAGGCGACACAGAACGGGCAGAAGATCGGCCCGCTGCAGGCGATCACGCTGCATCTGGCGGCGACGGCGGTGCCCAACAAAGGCAAGCTGGAACCGCGGGATTTGCTGCTCGACCTGGCCAGCGGCTTTGCCACAGCGCACGCGGCCGGGACGACGCTGGAGACCACGCAACTGACGGCCGACTGCGACCTGTCGAAGGTGAAGGCGGAACTGGGCCAGGTGTTTGACCTGTCGATGATCCGCGGCGGGACGATCCATGTGGCGCTGGTCAACTCCGGAAGCCTGGAGGAAGGTCAGACACTGCAGCCGAAACTGGCCGTGGAGGCCCGAGGAATCTCGCTGGACCTGTCGACCGAGAAGGCCGGCGAGCGGTATGTGGTTGAGAACCTCGGTCTGACGTTGGCGGCCGCGCCGACGATCCAGGGGAAGGCTGTCACCATTGCTGAGGCGTCGCCGCTGACGGTGATGCTGATGGGGCGAGTGACGCACGTTGATGGCGCGACCCGACAGGTCATGTGGGATAACGAGTCGGTGCAGGTAGTGGCCAGCGGCGGGATGTCGGCGGCCGGCGAGATCAGCGGCAAGGCGCAGTTGTCATTGCCGTCGGTGACCGTGAAGGTGGACCAGTTGGCGCTGGCTTTGCCGACGCCGAACGTGAACGACGTGCTGGCGATGGTGAAGAAGGCTCACATCACGGTGGGCGTGCCGGATCTGGCCAAGGCGTACGCTCTGTGGCAGCGTCTTACGCCACCGGTGGCCGGGCAGACGCCGCTGAATCTCGCGGGTAGCGCGAGCGTGACGGCGGATGTCTCGCGGGCGGCGAAGACGTCGACCTTCACGCTGGCGATGAAGGCGGATGGCATTGCCGTGCGCCGAGGGACGACGGATCTGAAGCTGGACAAGCCGGTGACGGTGGACGTCCTGGCGAGCGCCGAGACCCGCCCGGGCGCCGATGTGATGTCGCAACTGGCGATGGTGCGCGTGGACAAGCTGCTGGGCGACTTTGGCCCGGCGAAGGTGGAGTTGACCAAGCCCATCGTGGTGTCGGATGTGGCGGCGGCGAGCAAGCTGCTGTCTGATCCGAAGGCGAAAGCCGGGGAACTGGGCGGGGCGATCCGGTTGACGGGTAATTTTGCAAATATGGCGAAACTGGCCGACGCGCTGGCCGGTACGAAGGCCGGGCAGCCCAGTGTGCTGCCGATCGCCGGCGACCTGACCAGTGATACCGAACTGGCGTATACAGGATCGGCCATCGGGCTGAAGAGTAAGACGCAGATTCTGTCGTTCGCTGTCCTGCAGGATGGCAAGGCGACATTCAGCGAGCCGCAGGTAGACCTGGTGAGCAATGTAACGCTGGACCTGTCGACCCAGACGCTGGCGATGGAGAACGTGTCGTTGCGGCTGGTCAAGAGCGATGCGCTTTCGCTGGACGTGAAGGGCAGCGTGAAGGATCTCACCGGCCAGCGCCAACTGGATGGCGTGGTCATCACTCTGACGCCGGACCTGGCGAAGGTGTGGGATATCGTTCGCCCGCTGATGCCGCCGGACAAGCTGGCGACGGTGGGCAAACTGCTGCTGGCGGGCAAGCAGCCGATCGTTGTGAACATCTCCGGGTCGTATCCCAGCGGTACGAATGTCGATCCGATGAAGATGCTCAAGATGACCGGCGATTTTAAGGCGGACCTGATCGACTGGCAGCAGTATGGGATCAAGATCGAGGGTCTGGCGCTGCCGTTCTCGCTGGCGGATGGGGTACTGCACACGGCGTATCAGACGCCGCAGGGCACAAAGCTGGCGCCGCCGGCGAAGCTGAATGAGGGCAAGCTCCATATTCCTGATTGCCAGATTACGATGCCGGACGGGCGGATCACGAAGCCTGAGGACATTGCGAAGATGGCCGCAGCGCATTCGCTGATGACGATCCCTGCCAACTTCAAGTTGGTGGAGGGCATGAAGCTCAACACGGTCATGGTGAGCATGCTCGGCGAGAAGGTGATGCCGCTGTTCTACAACCCGAAGGAGGCTGCGGGCCTGGTGGATCTGACAATCGTGAGGTGCGAGCGGCTGCCGGTGGATGGGTTTGTGATGTCCACCGTAGCGGGCAATGACGGGGTTTGCGAGATTCTCGCCTCGGCGACCGAGCTCAAGATTGGCACCGGTGGATTGGAGAGTTTCTATATGTCGATGCGGAGCAACGCCAGCGGCGGCCAGAACGCCATCACGGGGAATATCCGGGATGCGAAGGTCTCGATCGCCAAAGGGCATGTGCAGCACGAGATGAAGTTCATGCTGGGCAAGGGTGAGGTCGCGGCCCGGGGCGACCTGGTAATGGCGACGAACGTCTACACCAGTTTTGTGATGGACGTGCCGACGACCATGGTCAGCGGCTGGGTGAAGAGCTCGAGTCTGTTGCAGTACATGCCCGAGCGCGTGGGGCTGACTTTCCACGGCCCGGCGTCAGCGCTGAAGTTGGACGAGAAGTTTCTGACCGACCTGATTAGTGGCGCGTTGCAGAAGCAGTTGAAATCAGGGTTGCTCGGTGGCGGCGACAAGCCGGCGCAGGGCCAGCCCACAACACAGGGTGGCAACGCTGCTGAGAAGAAGCCGGCCGATGCCGTCGAGGGGCTGATCGACCTGTTCGGGAAGCCCAAGAAGAAGAAATGACGGTACTGGCTATCGACGTCGGCTCGTCGTCGGTGAAGGCGGCCGTTCTTCGGAACGGCCGGGTGGTGGGGCGTATCGCCAGGGAGGCATTCTCCACTGGCTTCGACACGGGCAGGGCGGAGGTCGCGCCGGGCGAACTGCTGGGGGCGCTTGCGACCGCTGTGCGATCGCTGGGCGCCCTGACAAGGCGGGCCGACGTGATAGCCCTGGCGGGGATGTCGCCGTCGTGGCTGGCGATGGACCGCAAGGGCAGGCCCTTGACGCCGATCATCACGCACCAGGACCGGCGAAGTGTTGATGAGGCCCTCTGGCTTGAGTGTGAGATCGGGCAGAAACGACTGCTTCGCCTGACCGGCAATCGGCCATTTCCCGGCGGGATCAGTTCAACGACGGCGAGGTGGGTGTCGCAGCATCGGCCGGGCGTGATGCGGCGGGCGGACCTTGTCGGGCACGTGACGACATATCTGCACCGGCAACTGACCGGTGCCCGGGTGACCGACCCATCCAACGCGAGCTTTATGGGCGTGTATGACACGCTGGGGCTGACGGGCTGGCATGATGAACTGCTCGCGGCGACGGGTCTGTCGCGATCGCAGATGCCGGAGGTTGTGGACGCCAGTGAGGTGGCGGGGAGGCTGACGGCAAGCGGGGCGAATCTCCTGGGATTGCCGGCCGGGCTGCCGATGCTCGCGGGCGTCATGGATACCAGTGCGGCGGTGCTGCTGACGGGGGCGGCGGAGGGGCAACTGATCAACGTCTGCGGGACGACCGACGTGCTGGCGATGTGTGTGCTGCGGCCCAAGGGTCATCCGCGGCTACTGACACGGGCCCTTGGCATCGGGCGCAAATGGCTGCAGGTCAGCACGCTGGCTTCGGCAGGATCGACGCTGAACTGGCTCCACGCGACGATGTTTTCGGAAATGACCGAGACGAGGTTTCACCGGGTGGTAGCGGGGGTGATGTTGAAGAAGCTGCACGGTGCTCCCACCACGGTCAGCCATCGAGGGTGCAAGGCCAAGGCCTCTTTTCTGCCGTATCTGGCGGGCGACCGGATGAGCATCGATCAGCCGGCGGGGGCGTTCACGGACCTGACGCTGGGGACATCGCGAGAAGACATGCTCGCTGCGGCGATGGATGCGCTGGCGGGTGCGAGTGCGGCACGGCTCTCGCTGCTGAGGGCATGTGGCGCGCCACCCAAACGCAGCGTGCTGGTCTCCGGAGGAACAGGTAGCGCGATCGCTGATGTCCTGCATCGGGACTGGAAGGGGCGTTGGACCTTCACGTTGCAGAGAGAGGCCACGCTGCGAGGCCTGGCGAAACTGGCAGAGGCTGGCGGTTGAGTCATTTCTTTTTGGGGACCGGTTGCTCCAGATATCTCCGCTCGATGTCTTCCCGCGATACCTGGCCAATCTGGATCGGCGTGATGGTGCGGATGAGCCACTGGTCGCCGACTTTGCGCCACTCCAGTTCCCACGTGCTGGGGAGCATGCCAGGATAGGTTGTGGACTCGGCATGATCCGAGAGGACGTCCAGTGTGGCGATGATCAGTGATGACTGGCGGCGGCATTCAAGGGAGCGGACGCGTGCGCCGGTCAGTCCGGTTTCGCGGGCGTAGTACACCGCGCCATCGCCGATGCGCTCGCGATCCCACGTGACGGCCTGTGCGTCTGGCGACAGCAGGGCCACGATAGCCGAGCGGTCTTTGGCAACTACAGCCTTCACGAATGCCCGGGTGCCGGCATCTGCCTTTTCCACGTCGGTCGCGACGAGGTAGCTGACGACACCCCAGAGGATGGCCAGCGCCACGACGGCAAGACCGATGCGTTCACCCCGGCGATTCAGCCGGCGGTCGTTGTAGACGAACAGCCCCAAGCCGATCGCGAGCAGGGGCACGATCACCCACCAGGGGACGTTGAAGATGAAATCAGTCATGCCGGCTATCTTAGCATGTTCGCTGGCAGGTCCATGCTATTCCAACTGCAATTGGTCGATGTAGGTGGTCTCAAACTCCGGGTCGAGATTCAGTTCGACGATCTGGATCTCTTTGGCGACCCGGCGAATCTCGGCGAGGATTCCGCTGTCCAGCAGCGACAGATAGGCGCCGGCGAGCGACGTGTTGCCCACCAGTTGCACCTGCTGGCTGGTAAACCCAGGCAGCAGGCCGCAGGCGATGGTGTTGGGGATGTCCAGGTGCATGCCAAAGCCGCCGGCGAGGTAGAGCGTCTTGATATTCCGGGGCGTGATATTGACCTGGCGCAGCAGCGTGAGGATGCCGGCGGCGACGGCCGCCTTGGCCTGAAGAAGTGATGCGACATCGCCTTCGCAGATGACGATCGGTTCGTTGCCGTGGCCGTGAGCGACGGTAAAGCCCGTGCCCATGTCGCGGTAGGGGCCGAGGCGATCGTCGGCAATCCCTCGTTCGTATCGCCCTGTCGCGGTGAGCAGTCCAACCTTCCGGGCCTGGGCGAGGAAGTCGACGAAGGCTGAGCCGCAGAGGCCAGTAGGCTTCACATTGCCGATGACGTCGCATTCGACGGTGAGGCGGCCGGTGGCCAGGTCGCGCGACATGCGGATATGGCTGATCGCACCCTGGCCGGCCCGCATGCCGCAGGCCATTCGGGAGCCCTCGAACGCCGGGCCTGCGGCCGTGGCGGTGCCCCACATGCGATGTCCCTGCCTGAGAATGATCTCGCCATTGGTGCCGACGTCGACGAGCAGGCTGGGGCCGTCATCATAGGCGAGCCCGGATGACATCACGCCGGCGGTGAGGTCGGCGCCGACATACGCGGCGGCTGAAGGCAGTAGATGCACACAAGGGTCGGGCGCGTTGGCGGGCGAGTCATCCCTGACCAGCGCCGGGTCATCAAGGCTTGTGAGGCGCAGGTGCGAGTCGCTGGCCTTGAGGACCCTGTACTCCAGGAACGGGGCGACGAACGGGGCGAAGCCCATTGGCGAGGGATCGACCCCGGCGTAGAGGTGCAGCATGGTCGTGTTGGCGGCGATGGTGAAGCAGACGATGCGGTTGTCCGAGACGGCGGTGGCGGTCATCGCCTTGATCAACAGGCGTTCGATGGTGTCCTTGACGATCGCGCCCTGCAGGCGAGAGAGGGCATCGCGGTTAGTGGTGCAGAGGTTGATGCGCGTGAGCACGTCGTCGCCCATGTGCATCTGGCGGTTGAAGCCGCTGGCGGTGTGCAGGATGGCGCCGGTGGTGAGATCCACGAGCATCAGGGCGACGGTGGTGGTGCCGATGTCGATGGCGACGCCGATGGGGGGCAGAGGGCGAGTCTTGCGGACTGACTGAACCTGCCAGCCGTCCGGGCCATGCTCCATGATTGCGTAAACAGGGCTGGTGCCGGCGAGTTCGGCCAGCGCGTCCGCGGCGGCCTGGGTCACGGTTGGGGCATTAGCGGATTGCAAGTGTAATTGGCCTGCCTTGGCCAGTTCGGCCGATGTGGCAGGGCACTCAGGCAGTTCGATTATCTGCCAGAGCGGCTCGTGCGCTCGGGGGATGTTGAGCTTGAAGTCCGACACCACCTGTGGCTCATAAGCCAGCATCGACCGCATGGGGATGCGGAGACGAAGCGAGGCGCTGGCGGGTATGTGCTCGCAGGCCCGGACGAGGGGCGCTCCGTCGCTGGTGGTGATGCGGTGGGGCGGGTTGGTGTTGGCAACTTCGCCCTCCATCAGATGAACGACGCAGCCATCACACAGGCCGCGCTGGCCACATCGCGTGTTCAGGGCAAAGCCGGCGCGGCGAAGCGTGTCGGTGAGACGCTGCGTGGACTGAGGCGGGGAGAGACGCAAGGTCTGGCTGCCGGTTGCGGTCTGGACAACAATTTCAATTTCCTGTGTCATGTTCACCTGTTAGCGTCCGGCCGGGATGAGGTCCGGGAGTGTTCCACGGGCTTCGGGTATTGCATTCCTGATGGGATCGTAACATACTGGGTATCCAACGGGCATCAAGACAGAGCTTTTGAGGAGAAGACGTTATGGCAGATATGAAAGCGTTGACCGAGGCGATCGCCAAGGGCAACCGGACCGAGGCCGTGAAGCTCACCAAGGCCGCCTTGGAGAGCGGCATGCAGCCTCAGGACATCGTCGAGGCCGGGCTGGTCCCGGGAATGTCGATCGTCGGCGAGAAATTCAAGCGGAACGAGGCTTTCGTTCCTGAGATGCTGATCGCCGCCCGGGCGATGAAAGAGTCAATGGCACTGCTTGAGCCCCTGCTGGTCAAGGCTGGCATCAAGCCCAAGTATGTCTGCGTGATCGGGACGGTCCAGGGCGACCTGCACGACATCGGCAAGAACCTGGTGGCGATGATGCTCAAGGGCGCGAACCTTGGCGTGGTCGATCTGGGCACGAATGTCTCGCCGGAGAAGTTCGTCGAGGCGGCCAAGACCAACAACGCCGACATCATCGCTCTCTCGGCACTGCTCACCACCACCATGCCGTCCATGAAGCAGACTGTGGACGCGGCCAAGAAGGCCGGCGTCAAGAGCAAGGTCATCATCGGCGGAGCCCCCATCACCCAGCAGTACTGCGACGAAATTGGCGCTGACGGCTATTCGCCTGACGCGGCCAGCGCGGTGGATCTGGTGCTGAAGTTGATGGCTGCCTGAGCTGCGCACGCGAGGATTGCAGACAAGCCAGCAGGCACGGATCTTTTTGATCCGTGCCTGCTGTCGTTTGTATTGGGTCGGTGGTTATCATGCCGGCACCATCGGCCGGGGCGGCGGGCTGAACGCAGCAGCGAGACGTAGAGATAATCGCGACCCTACGGCTCCCATGGAGCGGAGAGGCCCAGGGATGATCGCGTGCTATCGTCGATGCCCGAGGGGTCGTGCAGGTAACCCTCAAACCAGGTTTGCAGCATGGCCTGGTCGGATGCGCCGATGGGGTAGGCGCTGTATGCCCAGGTCGGGCTGATGACGGCGGCGTGTCCGCCGACGGTGACTGTGAAGGTACCGCCGTCGCCGCCGGTCTGGCCTGTGGCGGTCACGGTGGGGTGTGGGGAGTGAACTCGGTTGGGCAGCGTAGGGCGAATGGCGGCGATACCGTCGATCGGCTGGGCGGCCGGGTCGTTGGTGTAGAGAGGCGTGCTGTCCTCGGTGGCATCGTGGAATGCATGGAAGCTGGCCTGCCGGGTGGCGGTGAGGCGGGCTCCGCCGATCTTCAGCGTGCCGGCGACAAGCAGAATGAGCGAGAGGAGAATGACGCAGGCGATCAGCAGTTCGATCTCGGCGGAGCCGCGATAGAGCCTGGATCTAGTGGAGGGTGAGGGTGTCAATGGACTGTGGATCATTGTTGGTCACGCCTCCTTCCGTGAAGAAGGTCTCGAGTTCCGGGTTGCTGGCGATCGACGTCGAGAGGGCATCGGACACAGCCAAGCGCGAATTCCAGTTCCATCCGCCGATGGTCGATAGTCGCCAGGGCAAGGGGCAGCCGATGAAGAAGGCATTGGGATCGGAGGCAACCTCGTCGAAACGCTCGCTGCCGCCGTATGCGGCGTTGAACTCCATCCAGTTGAATGCTTCGGCTTGAGCGTAGGCGAGGAGTTCGGGGGCCTTGGTCTGGGTGAGCTTGGGAAGGATGAAGCGGGGGGCGTTGGCGGCTGTTGGCCGGGCGGCCGCGATCAGCGTGAAGTAGGTCTGGCGATCATTCTTGCCGATGCCCTGGCTGGGCGGCACGCGTGTGTCGGGCGGTGTGATCTCGTAGGGCCATGGACGGGAGACCCATTCGGCCGCGATTTGCGGGGCTACTTCTGCGGCGACGGCGTTGATTGCGGCGAATGCGGCCTGCGAGGCCTGAGGGCTGTAGCGTGCGGCCAGTACTGTGTTCCTGCCCGTCGGATCGAGAAAGCCGCCACCCGCGCCACTTGGGTCAGCGCCGATGAGGGTGCTCAGAATGCTCTGGCCCACGGGGCCGATGTTCTGAGAGACGATGCGGTCGCGGATGGCGGTCTCGGCGGAGGTTCGCATGCCAGCCTGTGCCCAGTCGGGGATGTGACGCAGGCGATAGGTCGCCAGGACCATGAACTGCTTGCTGGTTCCCAGTTGCTTGAGCACTACATGTCGGAAGTGATCGACATGGCCGTGCCACGTCGCGACAGCGAAGGGAACGGTGAACCGGTCGTAGTAGCGTGCCCAACTGCGGAGAAGGCCGGCCAGGCCGCGGACGGTGCCGGTGTAGGCGCGGGCATGCTGGTTGTAGAGGGCAACCTGGGCGCGGAGCTGATCGCTGGCGTCATCGGGCGCGGTCAGCCGCGGGGGAGCGGCCACGCTGGGGAAATTGCCGGTGTCATCGATCACGGAATCGCTGAGCGTGGCAGGAAGGGGCGTGATGGTATCGTTGGTGGGCAGACCTCGGAGTTGTCGGAGCAGTTCGGCAAGCTGGCGGCGCAAGTCGTCGATGCGCTGCATGTAAGTGGCGAGGGACTGCTGGTCGCTGGCGACGCGCTGCTCGAAATAACGCTTGATCGGCGCGGCGTAGACATGGCCCCAGCCGCCGGGGATGTTGCAGTTGACGGTGAACTTGATGGGGCGGCCGGCAATGGTGATGGTGCGCGACTCGGGGGTGGGCCAGATGATGGCGGCGGCGTCGGTGTGGACGTTGATGGGATCGATCTCGACCGTTGCGCCGCGCAGGGAGTCAAAGTGCGGCTGGGGAGTCAGGGAAGGATCGTCCGCGGGCGCCACGGGGGCCTGGATCTGCGCTGGCCCGTTGGGCTGAGCGCCGCGGCCGGTGGTGGCGGCGGTGAGTCTGATTTTGTAGAAATCGGCCTGGTCGGAGAACTGCTGGCTGATGGTTGGAGTAATCTGGGCGACCATCTCCTGCTGGGTGGCGAACACCTCGGCCTCGTGCGCGGCGACCCGGCCGGGAACATCCTGAGCGACGCCCGGCGCGGTGCGCGACTCAAACTCCGCCAGTACGGCCAACTGCTGCTGGAGCGACGCGATGATCGCCTGGAGGAAAGGCGCACTGTTGGCTGGCGGGCTCCATTTCTCAACGAGCTGGCGAAGGCCTTCGCCGCCAGGCCCCGGCGGGCCGGGTCGGCGGGGCGAATTGGCGGGGTCGCCATTGACGTAGGTGGCGTTCACCCAGTCGAGCAGCTCGCCCGCCTGGCGAACGGCCTTGCGGAAGTTGTCTCCCTGCAACTGATCGGCGAACTTCTGGTTGCTCAGACCACTGACGCTTTGCCATGCGCCGCTGGCCATGGCGTATTCATCATCGACGCGGCGGAGGGCGTCGAGCATGCGATTGCGCATCGAGGCGAACTGGGGATCGCCGCCGCTGAGCATCGTCTGAGCATCAGCGAGTTCCCGCTCCAGGTGGGTGCGGACGGACTTGTCGGTGGGTGGAATGGCATGCCAGATGACCTCGGCCGAGCCGTCCTGGCAGATGACCATGTTTTGAGCGGCGACGAGATTAGTGCATCGGCTCATCCAGGTGGCCGCGGCGTGGGCGCTGGAGTCGGCGGCCGTCTGCAGGCTTTCGCGGCGGGTGGCAAGTTCAGCGGTGTTCCAAACCAATCCGATCAACCCGACCAGGCAGAAGATGGTCAGCAGGAGCAGGACGGCGATGTTACCGCGGGTGTTGCGGTGCAGACGGATCAGAGGCTGGAGGAGCCGAGGAGTCATTGCGGCCACCCTCCGCCGCCGGCGGCGCTCTGGCGGCTGTGAGATGTCTCAACGCGGCTCGTGGAGGCGATGGTCAGGAAGCGGCCGCTGATTCCGGCGACGGTGTCGGCTGAGCCGATGAGGCCCATGGCGCCGGGCACGGTGAGGCAAAGGCGATAGGTGACGGTCACATCAAGCTGGCGGCCGCGGGATGTGGTGAAATCGACCTGGGGGTTCTGGGGATTCCAATCTACCTTAGTGGCTTCCATGGCGTAGGTGTAGCGGGCCGGAAAAGTATCGGCGGCCGGGATACCGGTGTTTTGGAGCGCCCGGTAGACGTTGTCGGCCTGAACACTGGGGGGGAGGGTGGAGAGCGGAGATAGCGTCGCGAGGCCCAGATAAGCGGCCGCGGCGACGTTCTCGGGGTGGCCTTCAGGCAGCGAGGTGACGGCGGCGCGGGCGGCGGACTGGGCGGCGTGGTCGATCAGGAGCTTGGCATTCACGATGATGGTGTACTGCACCAGGATGGCAACGATCCAGAGAAAGATGGGCAGTGCCAGAATGAAGGGAACCGCAGCGCTGCCACGGTCGCTGTGCAATGTGCGGGCGAACAATCGCAATGCAACTGCCAGGGAACGGGTGGGGCGGGTGCATGCGGCAGAAGGTTGCTTGCTCGTTTCCAACCCCCTCCCCAACCCTCCCCCCAGGGGGAGGGAGTTGAGCGGTCGAGGATGGGCGGGGCGATTGAACATGGATCAGGTTCCGCCAAGCCAGCGGGCAACGACCTCCTGGGGAACGATACGGGCACAGAATATCGCGAGCGTTAGCGGGACGGCGAGGGGAATGGTGGTTCGTGACGGGGCGTCGACCGGGTCAAAGCGATGGAGACAGACGATCTGCAGGAGCTGCAGGCCCGCGGCCGCGAGGACGCCGTTGAGCCGGCCGCGGATCAGAAGGTTGATCAGGGCATAGGGCACGGCGATGACCAGGGTCCAGAGGAAGATGTGCGTTGCCTGGGAGAAGCCCAAGAGTGCTCCAACAGCAACCAGGAGCTTTACATCGCCGCCGCCCATGCCAGCCAGGAGCAGGCAGACCAGCCCGATGCCGCCGCAGACGCCAAAGCCCAGGAAGGCTTGCCCAACTCCGACGGTGCCAAGCCATGGGCCGATGTCAGGCCCGCGAACTGCGGTGAGCAGCGTGGGAATCGAATTGAGTGCCAGCCCCACGAGGATTGCCGTGTAGGTTATGGGATTGGGAATGCGCGAGGTCGCGGCGTCGAAGCTTGCCGCCAGCAGACAGACCAGCAGGGTGAGGACTGGCAGGAGCAGGCCTGCGCCGGAGCCGTGGCGGAGCGACTGGGCGATGAGCGCACTGGCAATCGCGACTACGATCAGCCCCGCCCAGACCGATGGCCAGCGGAGGGCCGGGGTGCCCGGACCTGGCGCGAGATCGTCAGTGCTAACCGGATTGCTCGGGTTGGAGACTGACTCGGGCATGGGGCTCCCACAATATCGCGGCCCGCCGGGGGCCCGAACGGTTACGGCGCCAACTGGGTGTCCTGGGCGTTGAACCACTCAACGATCTTCTTGCGGAAAATGAGCAGGACGATGAGGATCGGCAGAGCGATGAGGGCGAGAATCAGAATCTTCTCGACCGACATGGCGCCTGTGGTATCTCGATGCAGCCGGCCGGCGATTCGTCGCAAAAGTAACATCATAGCGGTATCCCTCAAAACGAACTCGACACTGTCTCAGTATAACGGCTGACGCCGGAGAATTATTGTCAAAAACCTAAGGAAACGGCAAAGCGATTAGAGACAACACGCGAGTGCCGTAAACTTTGAGCATATTCAGGAACAGCGGGCTCATCAGCGCGATCGGAAGAACGATCAGAGCCAGAATCAGGATGTATTCCGTGGCGGTCGCGCCGGAGCAATCGGCGTGAAATCGGCGTAGAAAGCCAGACCGGCCGGAAACGGAGCGTCTGGAGATGCGCTTGGTCATTTGGCTTCACCTCCTGCGGCGAACAGCGGCCCGGTTGTAACCACTTGTCCAGCCAAGGGTTCCATGGCCGGATCCTCTGCCAGGCGGCTGGGTTGCCCGGTCCATTGCAGTTGCTGGGCACTGCCATGTCCCTTGATCGTGAAGATATCAGTGATCAGATAGCTCTGCAATGTTTCTTCGAACGCCACTTCGGCGATCTGAGAGATCATACGCCGGCCGTCGGGCAGGCGGACAGTCTGCACCAGAACGTCGATGGCACTGGCAACCTGACGGCGCAGGGCAAACAGGGGCAGGCCGACATCGGCCATCAGAGCCATGGTTTCCAGGCGTCGGCAGGCATCGGCGGCGCTGGAGGCGTGGAGGGTGGCAAGGGTGCCGCGGTGGCCGGAGGTCATGGCCTGAATGAGGTCCAGTGCCTCGCCGCGGCGGACTTCGCCGACGACGATGCGGTCGGGGCGCATTCGCAGGGACGCGACGAAGAGGTCTCGCAGGGTGATGGCGTTGCGGCCATAGCCGTCGGCGGGGCGAGCTTCCAGTTGGACGACATGCTCCTTTTGCACCTGCAGTTCGCGCGTCTCTTCGATAACGATGATGCGTTCGGTGGGGTCGAATCCGGTGGTGAGGACGTTCAGGAGGGTGGTCTTGCCGGAGCCCGCGCCGCCGCTGATCACGATGTTCTGGTGAGCCTTAACGGCCAGTAGCAGGAACTCCATGGCCATAGGTGTGATGGCGCTGCGCTGGAGGAGGAAGTCGGGGTCGACGGCGGCGCGGATGAATCGGCGGATGTTGATCTGCGTGCCGCTGTCGGCGATGGGGCCCAGGACAACGCATACGCGCGAGCCGTCGGGCAGGCGGCCATCGAGGATGGGGCGGTCGGGCGAGAGGGGCTGGCCGACAAATTGGGCGATATTGCCGGCGGCCGCCTGCACGTCCAGTTCGGAGGCGAATCGGGCGGTGGTGCGCTGGATGCGGCCTTCCTTTTCGCTGTAGATGTGGTCGGGCCCGTTGACCATGATCTCGGTGACTTCGGGATCGCGGAGGAAGGAGCGAAGGGGTGCTAGGAAGAAGTCGAGGCTCGCATCAAAGGCGGTGAGGCGGCCGGTCTTGGCGGCTGGCGCGGCGGTCGTTGGAGCAGCGGGTGCAGGGGTGGTGGCCATGGTGTCTCTCACTTTCCGATGAAGACCATTGTGCCTTCGGGCAAGGCGCTAGCGACGGTGCTATCCACGGCATACTTGCCCTTGCTGTACCGCGCCACGCGAAGGAGGGGGGCCGGCTGGTCGGCGGCCTTGGGCAGCGGTCCGGCGGCCCACACGCTACTGCCTTCCTCGACGGTGCCGGAGGGATAGATGGCCCAGTTGCCGCTTTCGTCGCGCATCAGAGCGCCGGTGGTGGTGAAGGAGGGTGTGACGATCTTGAAGAGCTTGGCGCGGTTGTCGCGGAGTGCCTGCAAGGCGACGTCGCTCTTGGGAATCGCGCCAGCGATATGCTGCAGGGCATCGACGGTCGCCTGGGGTACGGGCTTCTGAGGATCGTACCAGACGATGTTCTCGACCTCGTGGCGGGCGAGGTCGCGGAGGGCCGGGTCGTAGATGCCGCCAAACCCCCAGCCGGCAACCTGGACGCTGGTGTGCAGGGTTTGCTGGAGGAGAATTGAGCGGACGACCACGTCCATCTCCTTGTCCTTGAGAAGCTGCTCGACGACAGGGATGGCGAAGCTGTCCCAGTTGTCGGGAGAGATCTGCTTGAGCTGGGGGCTGAGGGTCTCGATGAATTTCGCCTGGGGGACAGGCAGGGGTTTTTCCGTGACGAGGGTGAGTGGTGGCGAAACCGTGATGGTGCGGCGCTTGGTCAGGTCGGCCGGATCGACGGCGTCGAAGGTCAGGGAGAGACGCTCGTTGACGCGGAAGGTCTTGGGCTTGAAGTCGCCCAGGACGTAATAGCGTGTGCCATCGGAGACGGTGACGTACTTCAGGTCGGCCATCATGGGGGAGGTGAGCAGCTCACGGAACCCCTGGAGCCAGGTGCTCTTCACGGCAAGAGCATCGGCTCCTTGCGTGAGGTATTGGGTGTATCCCTTGATGGCATCGAGATAGGGCGACCGGGGGTTTGCCGCGGTGTAGGCCTGGAGTTCCTGCAGACGTTTGCGAGCCATGTCTTCGCTGGTGATGATAAGCTGGTTTGCCCATCCGTCTTGAAGGCTGTGCAGTGCCTCGATGGCGGCGCTTCCCGTGAGCAGGTCGATGGCGCGGGTGAACTCCTTACTTTGCGGAGCGTCCGGGAACCGTGTGACAAAGGCCTCGAGTTCCTTCTGCCAGGCGTCGGCCGAGACGGCCCGCCCTCGCAGCGCAAGGAGTTGCTGGTCCTGATCCAGGTCCTTGGTAAGGGCGGCGCGTTTGTCGTCGAATTTCGTGGCGACGGCGGTGACAGCGTCAGACGCGTCCTTGCCCAGGCCGGCGGCTTTACGCAGCGGCGAGAGGTCGTTGCCCAGGGCATTTAGCGCCGCGACGGCCTCCTTCGCCGGATGTGCTGCGTCGACCGAGATGCGGTCGAGTTGCTCGGTCAACGTCTGGGCCTGGGCCTGGGCCTTGCGGTCGGCCGCATCGCGAAGTTGTCGTGCCTGCTGCTCGAGCGCGGCGATGGCACCGGCCAGCTTATTGCCGGTATCGACCCATATCAGAGGCTTACCGGCCTTACCTTCTTCGACACTCTGGTCGTCCGCGCGGGCCGTGGCCAGCAGTTCATTGACCCCCAGGCTCTGCGCGCCGGCCAGATCTGCGGCGGATCGCTGCTGCTGCTGGGTCAGGGTGCTTAGCAGCGGCTGATAGAGCAGGGAATCCCGCTCGCAGTCTTGCTGTAGTTGGGCGGTTTGCTGTTTGGCTTCAACGACGCTGGGAGACTGGCTGAACTCCGGGGCTCGCCGCTCCTGTTCCTGGATGAGCTGCTGGGCGAGCGTCAGATTGCGGGCGACATTGGCGTCGTGAATTTTCCTGGCCCAGCCGGAGGCCAGGTCTGAACGGAAATATAAATAGCCGCCCAGCAGGAGAACGACGACCATCCCAGCGATGCCTGCCAGCACCAGGCGATACCGCCGTTGTGCGGCCTTCACGCGGCCCTGCAGTTTTGCCTGCCGGCGTTCTTCGAGTTCCGGCGGGATTGGCTCGCCGAAGTCGCGCAACTTCTGGCAGGCGGCCTCGATGGTTGGCTCGGGCGCGTCGGCGTCGAGGGCGTCGGCCAGATGCTTCTGCGCCTTGGCGATGGCGTGGCGCCGGTGAGCGAGTTCATCTTCCTGCGCAATCCACGCAATGATCGGATTCAGCTCCGTCGCGGTTTGCTCCGATACGCCCTGTTTCGTGTCAGCGAGCAGTTGGCGGACCTGCTGAACCAATGACGCGCACGTGGCGTGTTCCCGGGCGGCAAAGGCGCTACGAAGCCTTGCCAGCAGTGAGCGGAGACTGGCGTCGGTTGTCATGATGCGCAGACGCTCTTCTGCGCCGTGAGCGGCGGCAAGCAGGTCCTTGCCGACGGGTTCAAGCCAGGGGCTCTGCATCACCTCGGCCGACAGGGTCATCACGGCCTGTGCATCGTGATGCTCAAGGGCGGCGGCGAACGCGATGCGCAGTTCCCGCATGCGCACGATCTCAAAGTCGCGAATGTCCTTTTCCCAAAAGGCGCTGCCGGTGTCGATCTCGCGGATCTGCCGCATGGTCTCCAGGCGATCCTTGATCGGCGCGTGCGAGAGCGCCAAGCGGCGATGCCGGCGCAAAAGCCTGTCCAAAGGCTCCTCCTGCCCGTATGCGTCGTTCAACTGCGAGGCTCGCTCCATCTGCAGCGGCGGGGCGACGGGCAGATCGTTGTGCTGGCAGAACTCCGCCCAGGAGGCGGCGTCGGGCAGGTCCAGAGCGGCCACCAGTTCCAGCAGGTTGGGGGCCTCGTTGGCGAGGTGAATCGCTTCAGAGCGCAGGCCCTGCTGGACCAGTGCCGAACACTGGCGCAAGCGGTCGTTTGCCTGGGCACAGAGCTGGGCGTAATCAGCGGCATCCCGTCGCACCTCATCGGTCACGGCCTGACCGGGTGTGGCGCGGAAGTCGCGGAGGAACTCGACGATGCGTTGGTAGTCGATCATACGTCTGTCATCCAAAGGCTCTGTACGATCACCCAATGGTTACATTGGGTGATCGCACAGAGCGTAGTCTAACCTCAATCTCGCTTCAGGCGCACACTGCCGACCCGCAGACCCTGCGGAAGCTCAACAACCAGTTCGAGTTCCTTGAGTTCTGCGTAGGCCGCCAACTGCTGACTGCAGGCATCGCGATGACTGACCGTATCCTGCTTCTTCGCGGCTAACGGCGCGAGCACCCGCTCCAGTTCGGCCTGCCTCTCGCGGATTGCCTTGCTTACGAGCTCGATTTCCTCGCGATACTGCTCGGGCGTCAGGTCCCCAAGTTCGGGTCTGGTTGCGTTGCGGGCCTGGGCCTGCTTCCAGTCGGCGAGGCGCTGCTCGAGTTCTTTGGTTCCGGGGGCCAGTGTGTCGCGCAGTTTCTGCATTTCCTCCTCGGCTTGCCTGATCTGCGGATCGGCCGGGGCGACGGCTTCGGTGGCCAGGGCAATGGCCTGTTTGAGGTCGCTCTCAAGGAGCCGGCCGGTGGCTGAGAAGCGGATGGTAAACCGCGCCGTGACGCCTGTCTCGCCCAGCGGCTTCTCCATGTGCAGCAACTGAACCGGGAACTTCCCCGGCGAGGGCGCGGCGGTATCGGCCGCCGCAGTGCCTTGCCAACCCGCAGGGGACACCTTGCCCAGGGAGAGTTGCTCGGTGACGGGCAAGTCGGTCGGCCAGGCTGCATCAAACTGCGGATCGAGCAGCGAAGTCGCCTTCAGCGGGAGCGGCGCGAACTCGATCGGTTGCGGACGCAGGCCGGCGGCATCGTTCACCACCAATGCCGAGTTCTGCAGCACCCAGTAGCCCAGGCTGACCAGTTGCGGGCGGCGGAGCATGACTGAAGTACGCCATGTGAACTCCAGTTGCGGCTTGGCACGATCCAGCATGACCGACACAATCGGCGTGGAAGTGGCAGGGCCGGCGCTGTCGCGCCATTCCAGAAGCAAGCCTGGCGCGGCCCGGGTGCCGTCAGCGGACACGGCGAAGACGCCGTCCAGATCTCCCGAGCGAAACCGGAAGTAGCGATCCTTGCCCGGAAAGCGTAGTGACAGCGACGTGACGGCCTCAAGGTCATCGAAGCGGTCGGCCGCTATGCCCAGGACTCGCGTGACATCGCGAAGGCCGCCGCCGGCGCCGACGGGAGGCAGCGGGGAATCCAGCGTGATGGGGCCGGGGGCCGGACGTGTGATCACCGGCACGGGCACCGGAGCAGGAGTGACGGCGACTGGGGCAGGCGTCACGGCTGTGACGCCTGGAGGTCGCAGCGGCGGCGTGGGGACAGGTATCGCTGGTTCGCTACGCACCTCGCCGGGCGGAGCGATGGTGAGCGGCGCAGGCGGCCTTGTCACCGGCGGCAGCGGCCGGTTGCTGGACGAGCGCGAGGCCCACACCTGGAGCCAGACGCCGGCGGCGATCGCCAGGCAGGCTACAACATAGATTGCCATCAGTCGGCGGCGACGCAGTTTACGCATCTCCGCGCCCCATGAGACTTCGGGCTGCGGCGGGGCTGCGCCGAGCGGCTCCGCCTCTGCCAGGGCAGGCACCTGAACGGGCAGTGCGGGGGGCGCCGGGGTTTCGGCCGCCAATTCAAACGGTTTGACCTCGGAGGGTTGTGGGGGCGTTGGGCCTGGCGTCGCGGTCCGCGGCCTGCTCACGAGGCGGGAGAGCTTCCCCTTCGTTGTGGCGGCCGCCGGGGCCGGCCGGGGAATCGGCACGATCTGTCCGTTGCGGGCTGCGGTCACCCATGGGCTCATCGGAGCAGCGCCCATGGCGCCGGGCCGAGTGAGGTCGATGATCAGTCCACTGGATGCCACGCGAATGGCATTGGCGGCGGCGGGGGTTCCGGCCAGGCAACAGCGCCACTGGCACGTGACGGCGCCGGGAAGGCTGGTGAAGTAAGTGTTGAAGGTCGCCTGCCAGCGCAGGGGCGGCGGCAGCAGGGCGATGACCTCGCCGATCAGCGGCAGGATTGAGTGCTCGGGACTGAAAAGCAGGCAAATCGGCTTCCATGGACTGGTTGCGATGGTCTGCGCCACCACGCCTGCCCAACCGGCCTCACCGCAGAGTGCCTGCCAGCGCGCACAGACGCCCGGGCCGATATCTCCGCGCGGAAGGGCAGCGGGGCGGGTGATCTCACCGACCCGGCCATCCCAGCGGCGGAGCATTACCTCGCCCTGCGTGAGCATCCAGACCGGCCCGGCCGGCGCCAGCTCTGACGGCTCCAGGACCAGGTGATGAGCCAGTGCATTGGTTCGCTGGCTGTAGTCCAGGCCCGCATCGAAAATCCGCGAGAGGACGTGGTAGTCTCTTCCCTCGACGTTCAGCATCCAGTGGGCATTGCAGACGGGATTGGCCCCGGGACGCGTACTGGTATCGAAGTGATGGCGATAGCCGCTGAGGGCCTCGAGGCGGTCCCACAACCGGCGCGGGATGCCGGGCGTCGCAGCGACCGTGCAGAAGCCGCGGTCTCCCTGCCGGATCCCTTCGGGGGCCGAAGTGTAGTAGATCTCGTGCGCCATCGACCGCTGCCTCTGTGGGTTACGCCTTGGTTGGGACCGACGCGGCTTGCACGGCAGGAATCAGTCCGGCCTGCCAGCGGGCAAACGCGTAGAGGATCGGCGCGGTCACCCACCGCGGGCGGATGTCGCGAGGCCGGATCAGGAGCCCCGCCTGCTCAGGATGCCGCTGCGGCGAGTGTCCCAGGGCGCTGACAGGGATATAGGTGACGTCATTGCAGAAATCCTCGGCCACCGTCACGATCTCCGGCGCTATCTGCAGGAGCAGTTCTCGCAGCTTTCGAGATACCTGCTGGATGCGCGGCACATCTACCGCCGCCATCTGGCCATGCCCTTCCGGCGGCAGCGTGATTGGATCGGTCGTCGTGTCCACGTCCAGCAGCGACCCCCAGATATCGCTCTTGGCAACCAGCACCAGTAGCGGGCGGTCATATCGCTGATAGGCCGACAGCCCTCGATGTTTCCGCAGGCGGATGGCCGCCTCGCCCAGCACTGTTTCTTGCCGCACGGTCTGCAGCGACTCGGTGATCTGCGGGTCGGACGAGATCGCCTTGCAGCGTTCACGAAAACGCGGATCCTGCGTCGGGTCAAAGAGGTACATCAGGACCTTCGCATGTCCCAGGTGGCGCGTGACGGGGGTCAGCGAGCTGTCCTGCCCGACGCCATAGTGTTCGCCGGCGTTGTCGTACATGCACAGGATGGTACCGGCCCGGCGGCGCTGGGCGGCGTAGGGGTGGTCGGCGGCCGGATGGATCGCGAAGAGAAACGGCTTGGGCAACTGTGTCTGCTGGCCGTGCAGTCGCACCGAACGATAGAGATCGCCCTGCGTCCGCGTCTTCTCAAGCAGGGTCAGGCGATCGGGATCGTCCGGCAGGAAGAGTGTTTCCTCATAGTGGTTCAGCACCCAGTTCGATTCCTTGTCGCCGTCGGAGAAGATGATGCGGAAATGCCGGGCCAATTGCTGGCGCAACTGCCAGGTCATGGCGGCGAGAAAGTTCGACTTGCCGCTGCCGACGCTGCCGATCAGCGAGAAGAACGTGACTTCGTTCTCCAGCAGTACCCGGGGAATCGTCAGGTGACATTGCGGGCAGGCCATGGTGTGGCAAACCATCCCGCGCGGGTCGATGGCAAGGCTGTCGAGGTTGAAGCGCGTCGGCAGGAACCGAAGCGGCTCCTCGGGGAGCAGTCGGTCCCCCGCCAGATCTTCATGTTCGGCAACCCACAGGATTTCCTCCGGGCGGAACGCCTGCCAGCAGTGCGGACAGGTGACCCGCCGCACAAGGGGGGCTTCCCCCTGCGGCTCAGCGGTGCTGATCGGCTGCGAGGCGTCGGGCTGCGGGGCGCTGTCTAGAACTGCCATTGCATTCTCCACAACATTTCAGTGTCAACTACGCGGTTTCCTCGCCGCTGAGGCGGAACAGGCCGTCAACGCTGCCGGCGCTCTGCCAAATTGCGCGATCGCTGGAGACCTGGTGCAGCCGCGAGAGCAGGCCGCGCCGGATCTGCTGCTGCAGCGTGGGCAGGTCGAAAGGACCGGAAACACGGCCGCCCAGTCGCACGTAATAACGCTCCGCACTTGCTGGGGTCGATGGGGCGGCGCGTAGTGGGGCGCGGGGCGCTGCCTGGGTTGTCGTCACAGGCTCCGCGGGCGCGTCGGCCGGCGTGATGGGGGTTGGCATCGGAACGGGCCGCGCTGCCGGGGGCGCATCCAGTGCATGCCGCAGGTCTGCCAGGAGCGCTTCGGCCGTCGCATATCGTTCGCCGGCGGATTTTCGCATGAGTTTCGCGATGATCGCGCCAATGGTCGGGGGAAAGCCGTCGCGGATTTCATGTACCGCGGCGGGAACTGTGCCCATTGAGCAGTGCCATGCCATCCACTTCGCCGGCGTGGCATCCTTGGCGGCCGCTCGCGCATCATAGACGGCGGGAAACTGCTGACGGTAAACCTTGCCGCCCAAGGCCATCTCGTAGGCGATATGACCCAGGGCATAAAGGTCGGTCGCGGGGCAGAGCGGGCCAAGCTCGCGGCTGAGCAGTTCCGGCGCCGCGTACTTCACCGTCGCCATCACGCGCGTTCGCTCGACGTTGGCGGGGCCGGCAAGCCCGAAATCGCTGATCTTGTGGTCGCCGAGCCTCCCTACGAGGATGTTCGACGGCGTGAGGTCGTTGTGCAAGACTGGCGGGCTCAGGCTGTGGATCGCCTCCAGGCCCGACGCCACCTGCCGGATCATCTTCACAACCTGGGCAGCTTCGCCCGGCTGCTCGCCGATCACCTGTGCCAGAACCGTCGGCACATACTCCATCGCGATCCAGGGAAGCCGATCGGCGATGCCCATGCCATAGACGGTGACCACGCCGGGGTGGCCGGACAAAGCCACGCACAAACGCACCTCGGAATAGAACCGCTGCTCGGCCTTGCTGTCGCCCTCGGCGATCACGCTCAATACCTTCAGTGCCACCGGGCGGGTGATGCCGCCGGGCAACTGCTCCTCGGCCTTATAGACCGAGCCGCTGCTGCCTTCGGACAGCACATCATGAATCACGAAGCGGTCAATCTTCTTTCTCACTGACTTGGCCTCTACTTCTTCGCCTGATGGGAACTCCAGTCCAGGCGTCGTTTGATAAATTGTGTGAAAGCCGCAGGCATCTCTTCATCCAACGCTTGCCGCTGCGCTATATTTCGCGCCGGAGTGAGCAGGTGCTGCAGCGCCGACGGATTGTCGGCCGACGCCTTCTGCAATGCCCGGCTGCCTTCCACGCTGTCCAGTGCCATCTGCAGCCGTAGCCACATCGCCGTCGATCGCTCGTAGTCCTCCGCCTGCTCCAAACGCCATGCGTCACGAAACAGCACCGCCGTGTCCGCCGGCAGGTGCCTGGTGCGTGTTTCCTGACTCACCCAAGGCTCCAGCGAATTGTAAGCCCCGGTCCAATCGTCCGCGAGTTTCGGTGGGGTCAGCACGTCCCAGACAATCAGGCCCAGAACCCCCATCAGCACCACGATCAGCGTCACCAGAAGTCCCCGCCGCCCGGCCAGCAGACCCGCATCGTTCCCGACCGCCTCAAAACGCACCACGGTCTCTTTCGACAACTGCAGTTGATCGCGAGGCCGCAGCTTCACCGGCCCGGTAAGTTTCGCATCATCCAGGTACGTTCCCAGGGCAGACAAATTCTCCGCGACATAGTCGTCGCCGCTGCGGGTGATCGTGCAGTGCTCCCAGGAGATATCCTGCGATTTGAGGCGCAGGGCCGCCTTGGGGCTGCGGCCAATGAGATTAGGCCCCGGCTGCAGACGGGTGGTCTGGCCGGTGTCAGGTCCCTTGATGACTTTGATGATGCAGTCCATAGGGGTTATTTCAACATCAAGCCGCCGCGCATGAAGCGCACGATCATCGGTCCAAACAGGAGCAGCACTGCACCCATCAGCACGAGCGTGGAAGGCAGCATGACCCACACGCCGGCTGCCCCGGCCTTGGCCTGCGCCGCCAGGATGCGCTCGGACGCCATCCGGTCGGCCTGGCGGGCCAGTGTGTCGGCCAGTGGCCAGCCGAGTTCTTCCGATTGAACCATGCTGTCGGCCAGTGCCGTGATATCCTGATTCCCCAGACGCTGTGCCAGTCGCCGGATGGCGTCCGCACGCGGTGCGCCCATTTCGATTTCGGACAACACCTGCCCGAGTTCCTCGCCGACCGGATGATCCGCGTAGTCTGCGACAACCCGCGCGAGGGCGAGATTGAGCGACGTGCCCGAGCGGAGGATCAACACCAGCAGATCCAATACATACGGCATCGCCTTGAGAATGTGGCGCTGGCGCATCTCTGCCTGGTTCTGCAGACTTGAGACCACTGCTAGAAATCCCACCGGCATCGCCAGCAGCCCGCCCAGGCTCCACGCAAGACCCAGAAACACGCCCAGGGCAAACGCCGTGAGCACCCCGGCCGTAATCGCCAGCATCAGCCCGATCGTCACCACCTCATCATCATCCAGCCCGCCCGGATAGCCCGCCTTGGCGTAGGGATCGTGGACGTATCGGCGGAGCGATTCCACCTCCATCCGTGAGACCATCCCGGCCGGGACGCGCAGCAACCCGACGAATGCCCGATACCCCGGCGAACGATCCATCGCCTTTTGCCGCCGGCCCCCTCGCCGCTGCGAGGCATCGCGATAGCTGTGCGATGCCGTCTTGTGTGACCGCATCAGCTTGTAGACGACAACTCCAAAGAGCGTCGCCGACACGCCGAACGCCGCGGAGGCCAGCAGTTTCAGGATTTCGGGGGATGTGCTGGCCATATCCGTTCTATATCTCCGAATGCGTGATCTTCGCGGCAAAATAGACACCCGTCCCAATCAGCAGCCCTGCCACAATCAGCACGGCGAAGCCCTGGGTCGTGGTCAGCAGCATCGTCACGCCCTCGCCGTCGGCGGTGGACATCATCAGTAGCAGCAGCACGGGGGCCACCAGCAGCACCTTGATATTGGTGCGCCCCTCGGCGGTGTGCGCCTCAACGGTCTTGCGCATCTGCTGAAGCTTGTCCAGCGACTGGGAGATCCGCAGGAGTGACTCGGCGATGTCGCCGCCCATCTCGCGATTGATCAGGAGCGCCGAAGCAAACAGATTGAAGTTGGGCAGTTTCAGCCGGTCTTTCGCCTCGCGAATCGTGGCCTCAAGGTTGGCGCCATAGGAATAGCGATTGACCATCACCCGGAAATCCGTCCTGATCGGCTCGGGCGCGGTGTCTGCCATCCGCTGCATCGCCTGCACGAGGGTGAGCCCTGCACGGATGCTGTTGGCCATCGCGGCCACCGCCGCGGGGATCTGCTGATCCAGCCGTCGTCGCCGGGCCTGCCACAGCATCTCGGCAATCAGCTTAGGCAGCAGCAGGATCACCAGCCAGAACGCCACTGCCAGGATCGGGTGGGGTGTAATGAAGATCAGCAGCGCCAGAATCGCCAGCAGGCCCGCATAAGCCACCAGCACCCATTGCTGCGCATTGATCGGATCCGGACGAAATCGCAGAGCAACGGCATTCAGCCAGTCCACATCCGCCATGAACCGCCTGAGCAGCCAGGCGCGCCCGCCCCAGACAAGCAGGGCGATAGCCAGTCCAAAGGCCGCAGCGAGGAGGACCATACACATGACTCTAACAGCAAACGACGGTCAGAACCAACACTTCTGGGCAGCTCTGCATGCCTTGAAATCGCGTTCCCGTTTCTTACAGCGTCCAGTTCTCTACCCTCAGGTCCGCAATCCGCTGGAAATCGCTGTCACGAGTGACCAGCGTAGCGCCAATCGTTTTCGCGATGGCTGCGATCCAGAGATCATTTTCGTCCAGCGACAATCCCTTGCCTTGTTGAACCAGCTTCATTTCGGCATAGTGGTTGGCCGATTCAGGACCAACTGGCTCGCATGGCAGAACCGCCAGCACCGCCGCAGTTTTGGTGGTAAGTTCATCACGCCGTTTACCCAAGGCAAGACGTCCGATGCCGTAGCGCAGCTCACCTAACACAATGGAACAAATGATTACACGATCCTCGCCGCCGGCCACAGAGAGTCTGTGCTGCACCCGGCCGTGCTCTCCATCAGATCGCTGACGGCATTGGTATCCAGCAGATAGATCATCGACCGTCACCCTGATCGAACTCACCGACCGAACGAGCGGGTCGTCGCCCTTGGACAATGGCCGTCTCCATCTCCATGACCACTTCGTCGTCAAGGTGAGGCGATTGAGAGATCGCTTGGAGAATAGCGGCCGGGGAGCCAGCGAGATAGCTCGCCGGTCGTTCCATCGCTACCCCAGGCCTTCCCCGATGCGAAGCAGCAACTCTAGCTGCTCACGCGGGGAGAGTTGCGATGCCAGGTCCGTAAGGCGATCCAGACTTGCCGTGGTTGCCAGCATCCTGCACTCCTTCTCCAATCCCATGGACAATACTAGTGTGCTGCGGCCGAAGTCCATCAACATGGGTGGCATGCTCAGGCCGGTACTCCGGAATGAGCATGGGGCGGACATCATGGCCATCTCGGAGTACCGATCTGGCCATGGCACCCCGATTTTAAGTTGGCATCAGTGCGACGCAGTACACTAGTGATTTTCTCACTGCAAATCTGTTGTGTCATATTGGTTCCCGCCTTTGCCGCGCACTGTGTGCTCCAGACCTCGTTTCTTAGGATCCATGTGGTTCAGTGACCGAGGGGAACGCAGGAAGCGACTACAAAGTCGCTTCTACGAGGGTGGCAAATGAGGAAGCTCGAAACAGCCAACGCGGAGCGGACATCGGGCACGTCGCCCGGATTTCTGGGTCCGCCGGGGCAACCGGGGGACTTCCGTCCCCCGGCTCACTGGGGAGGCGGTGTGCCGGGGATTGCGGATGTCAGGCGGCGCGTTTTTTGTGGGGGATGAAGCCGACGGCGAAGCAGGCGAGCATGAGGGTCCAGAAGATCCAGAACGCCGGGCCGGAGTGGAAGTTGACGGGGGGGTGCCAACTCATTGAGGTGGGTTGCGGGGGGAGGTTGAAGTACCAGTCGACCAGGAGTTTGAGGCCGATGAGGGCGACCAGGAGGTAGGCGGCCATCTCGAAGCGGGGGAATTTCTCCAGCAGCTTGATGAAGATGATGGCGGCGAACCGCATGAGGATGACGCCGAGAATGCCGCCGGTGACGACCACCCAGAGCTTGGGATGGAAGCCGTGCTCGGGGAGTTTTCCCCCGGCGACCAGGGCGATGGCGGCCAGGATGGAGTCGATGGCGAAGGCGATATCGGTCAGTTCGATGATCAGGACGGCCTTCCAGAACTGCCAGGCGTGGGTGTTCTGTACGGCGGCGTATTCCAGGGGCAGGGGGGCTTGAGGGTCGGGGGTGACGTCGCTTTGGGGGATGACCATTTCGCCGTCGTGGCCGACCTTGATGCCGTGGGTGTCGGTGGCGGGTTTTTCGAAGAACAGGTGGTGGACGGCGATGTAGACGAGGTAGCCGCCGCCGAGGAGCTTGACGATCCACCACTTAAGAAGGAGGGCGGCCAGGGCGATCGAGATGAGGCGGAAGACGAAAGCGCCGACCAGGCCATAGGTGAGGGCTCGCTTCTGAAGGTGCTTGGGGAGGCGTTTGGCGAGCAGGCCCAGGACCAGGGCGTTGTCGATGGACAGAACGCCTTCGAGCATGACCAGCAGGGCGATGATGGTCAGGTCGTTGAGCTCAAACGTCTGGTCGAGAAAGGCAAGTGGCATCATTATTTGAGCATCCCGCTCTGCCGGGCGTAGTTAAAGACTCCGCCGGCTTCGATGATGGGCAGGACATCGCCGAGGGGGCGCAGGTCATGGCGGGTGCCGTCGCGCTTGTTGAGGAGATACCCATCTATAAGGTGGACCTCAAGCTCGTCGCCGGTCTGGATTTTGTCGACGAGGCGCTGGCAGGATTCGAGGGGGACGATGTAGCCGCCGTTGACGCTGTTGCGGAAGAAGATGCGGGCGTAGAACTCGGCGATGACGCACTTGGCGCCGGCCTCGGCGAGGGCGAGGGGGGCGTGTTCGCGGCTGGATCCGCAGCCGAAGTTTTTGCCGCCGATGACGATGGTGAAGTCGCTGGCGAACTCGTTGGGTCGGACGAAGGGGGTTTTGCCGCCGGGGAGGCCGGCCTGGCCTTCGGGGACGCCGCAGAGGGCGTATTGGCCGAAGAACTTGCGTTCTTCGGGGATCGCGGGGTTAAAGGAGAGGTATTGTGCGGGGATGATCTGGTCGGTGTCGATGTTGTCGCCCAGAACAAAGGCTTTACCGGTGATGATTGTCTGCATGGTCGTCCTTAAATAGAAGTCGGTGAGAATATAGGGCAGGATGGCGGGAGGCGGAAGAGGCAGGGGGAATAGAACGTAGGAAAGAAAAGAGGATCGCGGTTCGCTGTGAGCGACACTGACGGCACCTTGCCAAAGCAATAGCTTGTAGCGCATGAGTCGCACGGCACGCAAAGCGCCTGGCGGGCTGATTTACCACGTCCTCAACCGTGGCGTCGGGCGGCAGACCTTGTTTCAAAAGGATGAGGATTATGCCGCTTTTGAACGGGTAATGGCTGAGGCCTACCAGCACTCACCCACGCGGATACTGGCCTATAGCCTGATGCCCAACCACTGGCACTTCGTCCTCTGCCCACAGGCGGGAGGAAGGGCGGTTTTCTTTTTTTGATTTTCACATTTCGATTCCTCTTCCCCTTCGGCCGCGAACTTGTAAGATATGCAGTGAGCGGCGGATGGGATAAACTTCCGCCGCGGGTTATGTGTATGCCCTGGCGGAGTTCGAAAAGCGTCGTGGGTGCATGTCGGGCGGTTGGCCGCCCTCTGCCAGTATGTCGCTGACGCTGACGCAAAGAGACGGGAGAGTTTATGGCAACTGCTCGATTTGCCTGGGGTATCGACATCGGTAATCGCGCGCTGAAGGCGATCAAACTGGTGCGTGCCGGTGACCGGCTCAGGGTTGATGACTTTGACGTCATCGAACACGAGCAGATTCTTTCCAACGCGGGCGACAACCGCGAGAACTACATCAACAGTTCGGTCGCCGCATTCGTGAGCCGGCATCCGTTGCGTGGCGGCGCGGTGGCGGTGGGGGTGAGCGGGCAGTCGAGTTTTGCCCGGTTCATTAAGCTGCCTCCGGTTGAGCGGAAGAAGATCCTGGAGATCGTGCGGTTTGAAGCGATCCAGCAGATTCCGTTTCCCTTGGAGGAAGTGGAATGGTCGCACCAGCTTTTTGAATCGCCGGAGACGCCTGACATCGAGGTGGGCATTTTCGCGATGCGGAAGGAGCTGGTCGCCAAGCACCTGGAGTATTTCAAGACCGGCAACATGAACATCACGGCCGTCCAGATGAATCCTCTGGCGGTCTACAACGCGATGTATTACGACGATCGTCTGGGCGAGACGACGATGATCGTGGACATGGGCGCCGAGAACACGGACCTGGTGATCGCCGACCGGTACAGCGTGTGGCACCGATCGATCTCGATCGGCGGCAACGCGTTCACCGAGGCGCTGGTCAAGAGTTTCAAACTGAGCTTCGCCAAGGCCGAGGATCTGAAACGCAACGCGGGCACCAGCAAATACACGAGGCAGATTTTCCAGGCGATGCGTCCGGTGTTTGCGGACCTGGTGGGCGAGATTCAGCGGTCGATGGGCTTTTTCGCCAGCGTCCACCGCGAGGCCCGTATCTCGCGCGTGATCGCCCTGGGCGGCACGTTCCGCCTGCCCAACCTGCAGCGATACCTGCAGCAGAACCTGCAGTTGGAAGTCGTGCGGATGGACTCGTTCACGGCCGGGGCCCCGGCCGACCCGAAGGCCGCCGGCATATTCAACGAGAACCTGCTGTCGCTGGCGGGGGCTTATGGTCTGGCGATCCAGGCGATGGATCAGAGCAAGATCACCAGTTCGCTGCTTCCGGCGGAGATTCGTCGCGAGCGGCTGTGGAAGGAAAAGACCAAGTGGTTTGGGCTGGCTGCGGCGATGTTTGTGGTGGGCACGGGGCTGGGCTATAGCAGCATGTACATGGTTGCCAATGCCGACGTGGACAAGGAAGACGCGGCGAAGAATGACGCCATCTACAAGAAGGCCAACGACCTGAGCACGAAGTGGGCCGCGGTGGAGCAGGCCGGTGCGCCGCTGCTGGAGGAGATCCAGAAGTACGCAGACCTGATGAAATGGCGGTTGACCTGGCCGAACCTGGTGCGCGACCTGCACAATTCTTTGCCAATGCCTCAGGCCGACGTGATCCAGGGGATGAAGACCTGGGACGCCGCGCTGATCAAGAAGATTCCTCGCACCGAGCGGAAGATCCTTACGCTGGATTCGGTTTCGACGCAGTATCTGGCGGATATGAAACCGGCGTTGTCGGCCCCGGCGGAAGAGTTCATCAAGTTCGCGGGCGGCGCTGTTGTTGCGGCCGCGGTGACACCCGGCGCCGGCGCGGGCTTCGGTGGATTTCCCGGCGGAATGCCCAGCGGAATGCCCAGTGGGATGGCGGGCGGCTTCCCTGGTGGAATGCCCGGTGGAATGCCCGGCGGCATGCCCGGCGGCATGCCTGGCGGGATGCCCGGCGGGGCTGGCCCGGGTGCAGCGCCCGCGGGGAGTGCTGCTGTGGCACCCAGCGCGCAGGATGGGCGGGGCTATCTGCTGACGATTCACTGCACGACGCCCTATAACCCTGACCAGGGGTCGCAGGGCACTTTTGCATTTGTGCAGAGTGGTTTCGTGACTAACCTGCTGAAGCTGAAGTTTGCCGGCGATCCGCAGCGGCGATACGAAGTGGTGCGTGCCGCGATCGTCGGGGCGACGAAAGTCGGCGAGGATACCGCGAGGCTGGCAGAGATTCAGGCGGCATGGAACGCAGTGAAGAGTGGGCAGGCCGCCGCTGTTGGCGGCGTGTCTCCGGGCGGTATGCCCGGTGGGATGCCAGGCGGCTTCCCTGGCGGGATGCCAGGTGGCTATCCCGGTGGGATGCCGGGCGGCATGCCGGGTTACCCAGGCGGTGCTCCGGGAGGCTATCCCGGCGGCATGCCGGGCATGGGCACAAACCCCGCCGCGGGCGCGCCGGGCGACCCAGCGAGAGAAAACCCGTTTGCCGATCTGCTGACTGATGAGGACGTGCGGCAGGATCGTGAGTTCACCATCCTGCTGGCGGTCGTGCTCCATGACCAGGCGCCTGCCGCGCCTGTCGCGGCCGTTCAGGAGAAGTAGAGGCTCAGGGAGAGATCACCGATGGAAATCGTCAAAAAGCACATTCTCAGCGTCATCTGCGGCGTGGTAGCGCTGGTTGCCCTGGTGCTGGCGTTCTGGCCACTGGGCTCGATGAAAGAGACGGCCCAGTCGCAGCTCAACACACGGGCGTCGCGCTACCAGCAGCTTCAGACATTGCGCACGCGTCAGCGTCATCTGCCGATGCTGGACATCAGCACGGCCGAAGCCGCGCTGTTGCCGGGCTTTCCCAGTGACATCGCGATCAAGAAGGCAGAGGGGCTGGCGGAGAAACTGCGGTCGGAGAGGAACGCGGTGCTCGCGGCGGCCGAAGCAATGAACGTGCGGGAACCGCTGGTGCCGCAGTCGCTGCCCAATGCGGTGCAGAACACGGCATTTGAGTTCAAGGAGCGGTACCTCAAGACCATCGCGGCGTTCCCGAAGTTCATGGTGGGCGGGCAGCCGCCGGTGGCCGCCGAGATCGACGCGGCGAAGATCAGCCTGTGGGAGACGCAGTTCAAGCCCAAGATCATTGTTCAAAATGGTGTGCTGGATCCGATCAGCGAGGCGGATCAGAAGAAGGCATTTGACCGTGCGGTGCTGGACCTGCCCGAGAAGGAAAAGTATCAGCGGGCCGAGCAGATCAAGGTGTACCTGGGTCCCGAGGCGATTCAGGCCAGCAGTGGAATCACCACGACCAGCGGGCAGGCTCCTTCGCGGAAGTCGATCTGGTATGCCCAGCTCACGCTCTGGGTTCAGACCGATATCGCCAATGCGATTGCCAGCGCCAACGCCAAGGCACCCAGTGTGGTGACGGCTCCGGTGAAGCAGTGGATCAGCCTTCGGATTGACCCGTATCGTCGCGAGGGTGCCGTGGCGGTTGCCGGCGGCGGCGGTTTCGGCGGTTTTCCGGGCGGGGGAGGCCCCGGCGGTTTTGGTGCCGCTGCGGCTCCGGTGGCCGCTGTGGCGACGCCCGGCAGCACGGAACTGAAGTTCGATCTGTCGCCGACGGGTCGGGTGTGCAACCCGCTGTATGACGTTGTGCCGTTCAATCTGGTGGTGGATGTGCAGGCGACTAAGGTTTCGGCGTTCCTGCAGGAACTCGGCCGCAACCGCCTGATTGCCGCGACGTCGGTGAACATGGTGCCGCTGAATGGCAACATCATGCTGGCTTCGCCAAACAACTTTGTCTACGGTTCGGATCCGGTGGTGCGTGTGACGATTGCCGCGGAGTCACTGTATCTGCGCAGTTGGACCGAGAAGCTGATGCCCGAGGAAGTAAAGGTCACCGATCTTGGGATTAGCGCTGCCGCGGTAACGCCCGGCCTGTAGGATTACGCCAAGGCTCGAAAGCGAGAAGCCATATGAAGAAGCTGGTTCAGATCGCCGAACAGTATGTTGAGTGGTTGGCGCTTGCCGTGGGCGGCGTGTTTCTGCTGCTCATGATGGTTCTGTACCTCCTGGGCTCGCCAGTCTCCAAGGAGCTGGGCGGCAAGAAGGTGACCCTCAGTGACGTGGACCGCGTCATCTATGAGGACCAGGCACGCCTGCTGGATGAGGCGATCAGCGCCAACGTCGATGTGCCCCTGGCGGTTAAGCCGTTTGCCGGGCAGTTCAAGGACGCTCTGGCGGAGAAGGACGTCAAGCCGATTGTTGTCGCCGACGACCGCTTCTGGTTTGGCCCGGGGCCTGTTCCCGGCAGCTTCAAGCAGGAGAAGAACCCGGAGACGGCAGTGGCGGCGTCGGTCAAGCAGCTTCCCGAGCCGCTGCCGGCCGCCGAATGGAACTCTGCATCCACCGGCCGGTCGTTGAGCCCCGTGTCTGAGACGCCAGGCGTCGCCGCTGTTCCGGTGGCGGTGGTGGCGGTTCCGGGTGCTACCGCAACGCCGGCCCTCCAGCCTGGCATCGACAGGCTGTGGGTGACCCAGGCGTTTTCGATCCCCACGCAGAAGATCGCCGATGCGTTCGCCGAGGCGCATATCCCGGCCGGTCTGCCGACGGCGATCCTTGCCATTGAACTGATCCGTGAAGAGCAGTTGCCTGACGGCCAGTGGGGCCATCCGACGCTTCTGAAGCCGCTGAGCATTCACCAGATCGTCGCTTTTCCGGCCGAAGGAAGTGTCGTCGATGAGAATGCCTATCTCGACTGGGCCACGCGGAGCACAACCACACTGATTCTGCCGAGTTTCCACATGGTCGTCGGCGGCGACAAGTGGTATGCCCCCGGGCAGGCCGATCCCAATACACCGCTTCCGCCGGACCCGAGGCCCGCGCCGGGTCTGACCCCCACGCCCACTCCTCGGAACAATCCGGGTGTACCCAGGACCAACACCAACCGTCGCCAGAGGAATTATGCTCCGGCTGACGCACGGCCGGCAGGGTTTGACATGTTCGCCCAGGCAGCGCCTGCTGGCAGCCAGATGCCTCCGGGAATGATGCCCGGTATGCCCGGCGGCTATCCCGGTATGCCCGGTGGCTATCCCGGTATGCCTGCCGGTTATCCGGGTATGCCCGGTGGTTATCCCGGCGGCGCGATGCCCGGGCAGGGCGTGGCCGTGCCGGCGTCGGCGGTGCCGGATGGTTTCACGGTTCCCAACGGCAACTTTGTCCCGAGCGATCTGAAGAAAAACATCTTCGTCTGGGCGCACGACGACACGGTCGCGCCGGGTGGGGTCTACCGCTACAAGCTGCGCTATCGACTCAAGAACCCCGTCTACCGCTCCAATGTGGTCAGCGATCAGAAACTGGCCAGGCAGTTTTCGCTGGTCAGTGCCGAGAGTGCATGGAGCGACACGGTGGTTGTGCCTCCGACTGTCTATGTGTTTCTCGTCAGCGGCGTGACCTCCACCACGACCTCGGCGAAGTTTGACGTGCTTCGCTGGCAGAACGGGAAGTGGTGGAAGAAGTCGTTCAACGCTGCCCCCGGCGATATGATCGGTGGCCCGGTGAAGGATAGCGAGCTCGACTACACGACGGGATACTCGCTTGTGGATATGAAAGTGGACGTTGTGACGCGCGATCCGAAGGTTGTGCTGAGCGACCGCGGCGGCGAGTTGTCCACCCGTTCGCTCCGCCTGGACCAGAGCGAGATTATTACCACGCAGAAAGAGGTGGGTTATGTGGATCCGGTTACGGCTCCCAAGGCCGGGACCCCTGGCGCGCCCGGAATGCCGCCGGGTGGATTCCCAGGGATGCCGGGCGGATTCCCGCCGGGCATGATGATGCCCCCCGGAGGAATGCCGGGGGTGCCCCCGCGATAGGCGATCCAGGCTTCAGCAGTACAAAATAAGACACGGGCCGCTTCATGAAAGAAGCGGCCCGTGTCGTTTGGTTTCTGCCGTCGGCGAGGTCGGGCGTCTGGGTGATGCCGTCCCGCCGCGCCGCGGTATATACGGACTCCACCCGAGACGGGCTCGTTCGCGGAAGTAGTAGTGCGAGGCGTCCTCGCCCGCACAGGACCATCCCACGCATCCCCCCCAGATTACGGCCAGTGCGTCGGCTGCGCCCGTTCCTGGTGGAATCCGTATCGTGAGTCGTCGCGCAGGGCTACGGTTTACTGGCCTAGTTCGCCACTGCGCCGGGCGGCGGCCTTGAGGGCGTCGATGATGATCTGCGGCAGTTGCTGCGATTCCATGTGCGAGATCGCCGCGTGGGTGGTTCCGCCGGGGCTGGTGACCTTTCGGCGCAGCTCGGCCGGGGCGTCGGTCGAGGTGGTCAGCATTTCCGCAGCGCCCAGGGCCGTTTGTGTCGCCAGCTTATGCGCCTGCTCGGGCGTGAGCCCCAGTTCGATCCCGGCGCGGATCATCTGTTCTACCAGGAAGAAGATATAGGCCGGACCGGAGCCGCTCACGGCCGTCACCGCGTCCATCATCTCTTCCTTGAGGTCCACCACGCTGGCGGCCGACTCGAATATGCGGCGGGCCTGCGTCAGGTCGGCGGCGGTGGCGTGCTCGCCCGGGCAGATCGCGACCATTCCCTTGCCCACCAGCATGGGCGTGTTGGGCATTGCCCGCACCACGCGCCACACGGCACGAGAGCCCATGGCGCCGACGATATAACGCGTGCTGATGCCCGCGGCGATGGTGATGATCAGGACGTCGGCTTTCGCCACTTCGCCGATGGCCGGGAGCATCGCCGCCATCTGCTGCGGCTTCACCGCCAGCAGGAGCGTGGGACACTGCGACGCCACGGCCACGGCATCTTCGATCGCGCGGATCTTGAGGCGATCGGCGAATAGCCCTCGCCGATCGGCCGAGATGTCCGCCGCGAGAATCTCCGTGGGCTTAAGCAGTCCACTGCCGGTGACACCGCGGGCGATGGCCTCGGCCATGTTTCCCGCGCCGATAAATCCGAGCTGAAAACTCATAGCGGGTGATTGTCCTCACAATTGCCTCGGCGTTCAATGCGCGCAAGGCAATGCGCCCAAGGCAATGCGCGCAAGGCAATGCGCCCAAGGCAATGCGCCCAGGGCAATGCGCCCAAGGCAACGTGGCGAATCAGTGGGCGCTGACGCGCAGGTTCCACTTGTCTCGCACCTTGCCCAGGATCGTTCCCGAAATACTGGGCACCGCGCCGCGATAGTCCAGCCATCGCAATGGACCGCGTGGCGGGCATTCCTATAATCGCGATCCAGCGTGGAAATTGAGCCGACATTGGCCCGCCGGGTTGCCGAGGTGCGTCAGCGCA
>JBBQTU010000011.1:0-37569 GCA_038213005.1 Tepidisphaerales bacterium
CGCGTAGCGATCTTGTAGTTGTCGCGCTCGCCGATTCCACGCAGCGGATAGTCTTTTCGCAGCGGGTAGCTGCCATAGCCGTTCCAGGTCAAGAGACGGCGAAGATCGGGATGCCCCACGAAAATGATCCCCAGCATGTCGTACGCTTCGCGTTCCAGCCAGTCCGCGCCGGGCCAGACCGGGTAAACGCTGTCGACCTTCAGCCCCGGATCGCCCTTTTCCGCGAGTTCCTCGTCGCGAGGTGCGGTCTTCGGGGCGGTGTCCAGCTCGGGGTCGAGCAAGACCTTGAGCCACAGCCGAGTGTTGAACTCCGTCGATACCAGGCAGTAGTTGACCGCAAAGCGGTGCTGCGCGCCGGGGAAATTCAGATAGTCGGCCCCGTTCAGCTCGCACAGCATGTCGTACTTGAGTCCAGGTTCATCCCGGAGCCAGCGGCAGACGCGCAGGATATCCTGTCGCGGCACCACCACCGTCACCATGTCGCGGAACGACCGGACGAGAAACTTCACGTCGGGAAACTGCGCCTTTAGCTTCGGCAGCGCTGGATGATCGGAAATCTGAGCCATTGGCAGACGATTGTTGTGATTGCACCGCGCTGCGTCAAGCAATCTACGAACACAATCTACGGGCGAAACTGCTCGCAGGCTTCCTTCATCGCCACCAGATTTTCCCAAGGCACCTCTGGCTCGACCATGTGCGTTGGCCCAATCACGATGCCGCCCTTGGCGCCGCAGATGCGCAGATTCTTCTCAACCACGGCCTTCACGTCGCCCGGCGTGCCAAACGGCAGCGTGCTCTGCGTTCCGATGGTGCTCCAGAACGACAGACGCTCGCCGAATCTCGCGTGGACCTCGGCGAAGTCCATGCATTCAGGCTGGACGGGATTCAGGATATCCACGCCGATCTCGATCAGTTCGTCGATGAAAGGCAGCACATAGCCGCAGGAATGATAGAAGATGAGGAGGTCGGGCTTGGATTTGCGGCCGGCCGCGATCACCTCGGCCAGGCGCGGCTTGAGCCACGTTCGCCATAGTTCCATGCTCATCATCGGGCTGGACTGCATGCCAATGTCGTCACCGAGCTCAACAATATCCACGCCGGCCGTCGCATAATGGACGATTCGTTGACAGGCATGTGCCGTGACGCGATCCAGCAGCACGGTTGCCCGCTCGTCGCCCGTCATCATGTCGGCCATCAGGTCTTCCATCGAGCGCAGATACCACGCGGTTTCCCAAACCGTGCATGCCATGCTGCCCTTGACGGCCAGACCCCGATCGTGAACTTTTCGGACATCCGCCGCGACGCGGGGAAGCTCATCGGTCAGAAATCGAGGCGCCGGGTGATTGCGGATCTCCTCCAACGTTGCCTCCCCCGCCAGCGGATGGTGCATGTGGGTCATGTGAAAGCAATTGGGCTGCCGGGAATGCCCGATGCCCCAGTCGTCAAAGGAGATATCCGCCGGCAGTTCCTCTCGCGGGAACAGTGCCTTGGCGTCGCGGTAGGTTTTCTCCGTCGGCACCCACACCCCCCGGCACGGCGAACCGAACCATCCGGCGATGTCGTCGTGCCCAAACCGTTTGACGAACGCCTCCTGCTGCGAGGGACAAAAGCCATTGGGGTCCAGCGGCACCTGGTCAAAGCCCTGGCGGCGGAGACTACGCAGCAGATTTTCGCGTGGGGTGTTCATGGCAACCAAAATAGCATGGCCCGCGATATAGTCCATGGAATAAACCGACGCGAGCATATACTTTTCGGACCGCGCGTTCAAGAAACGCTACGGCCTTTCCCCGTCCGGCTATCGCTGAGCCATCCGCTCAACCTGCTCCGGCCACTCTTTGCCGGGCTGCGGGGCAGCCTGAGGGCGAGTGGTTGCCGTGGCGGGCTGCGCATCGGCCGAAGGTTCCGGGTCCGACGCCAGCGGATACGCATAGATGACAAGCAGGCCGGCCACCGCCAGTTCCGCCGCCGCGATCGACCATTTCCGTATTGATCTCTTTCGTGCCTCGCTGTGTTGCTTGGTCTGCGACGCTGCATCGTCGCGCATCTTCTGCCGCAGGGCCTCAGTCTGGCGCTTCTGCCAGCAGACGTCGCACAGGCGGTGGTCGTCCAGCAGGTGCTCCTGGCCGCGCTGCACATCGCAGCCGCAACCGTCGCACGGCAGATGGTTGGCGCGATAGGCATTCTTGTCGGCCTTACTGCACGCCACGCACCAGTAACCGCTCTCGTCGCGGTATCGCCTCTGCCGCTTCAGGTCCTGACCGCAACGATGGCAAACCTTGGCCGGCCGCACTGGCCTGGCCGGGATGATTCCGTCCTGCTTCCATGCACTGGCGTTGTTCATGATTCCTTGATTACTGATGCGCAGGATAGGCAGGAAGATTAAGGATGTAATAACGTCGTGTGAAAATGCCGCGTGAAAATGCCATACGCACTTTGTGCTGACAGGGTGACTGGTCCGCGCCCCGCGGCATGCCAAAACGCAAGGTGCCCGAGTAGCCCCAGGCGGCGCAAAAAGAGCGGCACGGCGAGAAAAACTCGCCGTGCCGCAGTATCTGCTTATCTTTGAAACCTTCAGTTGCTGTCTGGGGACCGGAGTCTCAGATCAGGTTCTGCAGGGTTCCTTGAGCAGGCCGATCTCATGGGTAGGTCACGTCGACTTCAGCGCTGACCTTGGCCAAACGCGTATCGGGGATCGAGTAGCACTTGTCACCCCATTCCCAAGGACCCACTTCGCCGGCCTTGGAGGGCATCGTCTCAAGGATACTCTTTGTCTCGACGTGGCCGTCGGTGTAGAGGAAGTTGCTCTTGTTCTCACGGGCGGTCTTGCCGTCGCCCGGGTGGTTGCGGCCGACCAGATCCATACGGGTCGCGCGCTTCGCGCCAGTGACATCGTAGCTGCTGCCATCAATGTCGGCGAGCAGGTCGTAGCTCTGGCCACCGGTCATGACCCAGAGGTCGTGTGCGTTGACGCGACGAATCTCATAGGCTGTATCGACCACGCCGTAGGAACTGAGGTCAGCCACGGCCGCCGGAGTCTTGTCCACGTCCGAGCAGGCCGCCGTGTTTGCACGGAACGGCGTGATGGGGCGATGGCTCTTGACCACCTGACCCGCCGCGCCCGAACCCTTGCCGCTGATCAGCGACCAGCTTGCAGCGTACTCGGTGGCCATGATGGTGCCCGAGGGGTTCTTCACCTCGTTGATGTTGACCTGACGGGTGGCGTGCAGGATCTTGTCGCCGGTCGCCAGCGCGCCGACAGTGCTGTACTTCGGACGGGCGAACAGGGCTTCATTGACCGTGTAGGCCATGCGAGGAGCCTGATCGTCGGCGTAGGTGCCGGCCTTGGTCTTGAAGTTGTTCAACTCGGCGGCCAGGTAGGTGGCCTCGTTCAGCAGAAGGTTGAACTTCGCAGCGCCCGGAGCGACGGTGACGTCAGCCACCTGGCCGGGGGCGAGGTCCGCATCCTTGGGGTTGGTGGCAGGAACGCCGCCATCCGGCATCGCCGCGCACTTGAAGGCCTCGGGGCTCACGGTGCCCAGGAGGAAACTGGACCAGTGAGTGTAGCCATAGCCCTTGTCCGCATCCCACTTGCCGGTGACGGTGCTGATGCCCGAGTCACGGTAGCCGTAGGACGGCGGGAGCCAGCCGCCGTTGGTGTTGATGTAGATCTGCATGCCCTGGCCGATACTGCGCAGGTTGTTGGCACACTTGATCGAGTTGGCCGCAGCCCGCGCCCGCCCGAGGGACGGAAGCAGGATGGACATAAGAATGGCAATAATGCCAATCACGACGAGGAGTTCGACGAGCGTAAAGCCCGCGACTCGCTTGATACACTGACGCATAGACTCTCCTTAATTGGAGACCACTGTCTTTGCCCCCAGGCACACGCCCAGCGACGGAATGAAGCACACGCTCCACTCGTTAATGGTGGGTATCTTAGGCCTGCGTCGGAGGATCTGATTTTGGAAACAATAATCTTTGATTAAGCCCCGGGGACATGGCGATAACGCGTCCTTGTGGCAGGCTAAACGCAACCTTAACACGGTTCTGCTCAACTCCCCGCCGTATCGCAGGCAAGGGCTTGCGAGGTCAGAGTCTCGATCAGGGCAGGATATCATGGCATTCATCACGTTCCTTGGCCACAAGAAGGCGGTAGGGGTTTACCGGCTGGGCGGGCCCACGACGGTTGGACGTTCGCTGGATTGTGATGTCTATGTTCCCGACGTCTACCTCTCACGGCATCATTGTCTCTTTGAACAGCACAACGGTTTGTGGCGCGTCGTCGACCTGGAGAGCAGCAACGGCATCTGGTCGGATGGGCAGCGCCTGCGCACTGCGGCGCTCAAGCCCGGCGACGTCATTGAGATCGGGACCATTGCCGTCATGTTCAACGAGGGCGATCCCGAGAAGACCTCCAATCCCGCGCCGTTCGGCATGGGATTCGGCGCGGCCGAACTGATGGACACCATCTGCACCGAAGGACTCCGACCGGCCGACTACTCCAAACGGCAGTCCACGCGCAAGACTGAGTTTGCCAGGCGCATGCGGGAGAAGGTGACCCGCATGGAGGAAGAGGCCGAGTTGCCAGTCGCCGCGGCCGTCGCGACATCGCCCGGTGAGGAGTGGACCGAACTGGATATCGAATTCCAGATCACCGCCGCGCAAGAGCTGTTTATGTACGAGTGGGAGCCGCCGATCTTCAACCCGCCGCGGCGAAGTGCGCGGTCCGCACCGGCGACCGACCCGCGCCCCAGCGCGGTGCCGGTGCGCGTAAGCCCTGCGCAAGCGTACGCGCCAGCCGGCGTGGATCTCGGCTCGGCGGCCCAGCCCACGGGCGTGGCGACGGATGATTACGACCTGCATCCCGCTGCAGGTGCCCCGGTGAAGCGTCCGCCGGTGCGCTACCAGGCACCGGCGCTGCCGGTCGAGCAGGACTACCCTCCCGCCAAGCCTCGCAGGTCTGTCCTGGCCGCCGCCACATCCTGGCTGCCCTTGGGCCGCAAGAGTGCGCCGCCGGTGACCAACATGGAAGGCTGCGTCTTCCATCGGGCTACACGCTGGGACCACATCAAAGACAACGCGGGCGAGTGGCTCACAACCTGCAAGGGCTACGCAAAACTCAACCCGGCCATTGCCGGCGCGGTCGTCCTCGCCGTGGTTGTGGTGATCGGCATCGCCATCCGGTTCACGCCGGTGGGCAAGAGTGGGCCACATATCTACGTGCCGCCACAGTCCGACGTGGCCGTTGCCAAGAAGACGGTGGTAGCCAGCGACTGAGGCGCACGGCCGGCAATGCCGCGCGGTGCCGCGCCGCTCACCTGACGCTCAGCGTCCGCTGGAAGTAATCCTGCTTCATCGCCTTCTTGGCTAGCGCGAGCGTCTCTTCGGCGATCACGTTCGCCTTCTGCGTGCCCAAGCGCAGCGCATCGATCACATCATCCGGACGATCCTCAAAGTGCTTGCGCCGGGTGCGGATCGGCTCCAGCAGCGTGTTAAGCACCTCAACGAGCTTGCGCTTGCACGTGACATCGCCGACCTTGCCCTGTCGATAATCGTCTTCGGTCTGGGCGACCCATGCCTTATCAGGATTGAACGTCTCGTGGAACATCCACATCGGGTTGTTCTCGGTCGTCCCGGGGTCGGTTGCGCGCAGACGCTTGGGGTCAGTGTACATCTGCATGACCTTCTTCTGCACCGCGTCGGCATCATCCGAGAGGAAGATCGCGTTGTTCAGCGACTTACTCATCTTATAGAGTTCGTTGGTCGCCGGATTCGGCCCGCCGGTACCAACCAGCCGCGTCACCCGGCCGAGTTTCGGCTGGATGATCGGCAAGAGCCCGCCGGCTTTCACGTAGTCTTTGTCTTCCGTGTGCGGGTCCACGCCGCAGTAGATCTGGTCAAATCGCCTGGCCACTTCGCGCGTCAGTTCCAGGTGCGGCAACTGATCCTCGCCCACCGGCACCAGCTCAGGCCGAAACGCCAGGATGTCCGCCGTCTGCCCCACCGCGTACATCGGAAACCCGAAAGGATACTTGTCCCCCAGTTCCTTATCCTTGATTTCCTGCGTCAGCGTCGGATTGCGCATGACCCGATTGAACGGGATGAGCATCGCGAAGAAGAACGTCAGCTCGTCGATCGCGGGCACTTCGGACTGGATGAACATGCAGCTTCGCTGTGGGTCGATCCCGCAGGCCAGGTAGTCCGTCGCGATCTCCAGCACGCTCTGGCGGATGTCGGCCGGCCGCTCGGCGCGCGTGGTGAACGCGTGCTTGTTGGCGATGATGAAATAGCAGTCGTACTCATCCTGCATCGCCAGGCGGTTCTCAACGCTGCCGACCCAATGCCCCAGGTGAAGCTTGCCGGTGGGGGTGTCGCCCGTGAGGATACGTTTCTTCGTGGATTGCATATCGGCACAGTTATACAGCCCCGCCGCCCGGCAATGAAGCGGGCGTTTCCGTCCTTCGGCAACTCCGCTGCGTCGCGGAGCGAGACTGTCGGCTTGTGCCCCGTCCGGTGTGGCAGGGCGGCGACAGGGTCGCCGGGGCTCGCTCAAGGTTTGTTCTTCGGTGCTCCTCGGCGAATGATGGCACACGTAATCGCTGTGAGGGCCATCACGACCGTGAGGGTGATCGCCGTTGATTCCAGGCCGTTGATGGTATCCACGGTGCTGGTGTCGAACTGGACGAGAACGACCTCTGCCAAAAACCAGGAGAACAGCATCTTCCGCCCCTTCATGAACCCCAGGAACAAAACGACGTCGGGATTTTACCGATAGCAGGCAATCGGGCAATCACTCACGATGCGCCTCCTCGACGGATCGCGCGGTCTCCAAACTTCCGCGTGATCTGGTCCGCGACGCCATCCAGTTTCCGCTGCCGCTCTTTCTTCGGGTCGGCAAACAGGTCCATCTGCCCCTCGCCTGGCCCGAGGCGCTGGGCGGTCATGCCGATCAGCCGGACCGGCTGGAATGCCCACTTCTCAAAGATCGCCCGTGCCGCCTGCCAGAGCTCTTCGGTCACGTCGGTTGACGCCCTCAGCGTCGCCGACCGCGAGATGGTCTGGAAATCGCCGTACCGGATTTTCAGCGATACCCCGCGCGCCTGCATGCCGTGCTTGCGCAGTCGCCGCGCCACCTGCTCCACCTGATCCAGCAGCACCCGGCGGACTTCTTCGGGGCTGGCGACATCCACCTCAAACGTCTGCTCATGCCCGATGCTCCGCGCTTCCTGGTCGGGCACCACCTCTCGCGGGTCGATCCCCCGTGCCAGGTTGAAATACCGCTCGGCATCGGCGCCAAACTGCTTGGTCAGCCACTCCAGAGGTCTTTGCCGCAGGTCGTTGATCGTCCTGATCCCAAATCGCTCCAGCCCGGCGGCCGTGGCCTTGCCGATCCCCCAGACCCTGGTCACCGGCAGCGGCAGCAGGATGCGGTCGATGTCCTGGGCATGGATCACCATCAGCCCGTCGGGCTTGTTCATGTCCGATGCCAGCTTCGCCAAAAACTTATTGGGCGCCAGGCCCACCGACGCCGTCAGTTGCAGATCACGCTTCACCCGCTCCTTCAGGCGAAACGCAACGGCCTCAGGTTCGCCCAGGGCCCGCTCTGTGCCCGTCAGGTCCAGGAACGCTTCGTCAATGCTCAGCGGCTCTACCAGCGGAGAGAACTCGTCCAAGATGGCGAACATTCGCTGCGACATCTCTCCATACCGCTCGCCCCGCACCGGCATGATGATCGCCTGCGGACACTGTCGCCTGGCGATGGACATCGGCTGGGCCGAGTGGCAGCCGAAGGGGCGGGCCTCATACGATGCCGCGGTGACCACGCCCCTGGGCCCGTCATGTCCCACCAGCACCGGCTTGCCGCGCAGCTCCGGGTGATCGAGCTGCTCCACCGACGCGAAAAACGCGTCCATGTCCAGATGCACAATAGCCCGGCCGGTCCACATGTCCGCTTCCTCTCACGTCCTTAGATTCGCGCGACCTCGATCCGCCTTCGCCGCGGCGATAGCGTCGTGATTTTCACCTCAATCCGCCGACCCGGCAGCAGAGATGCCACCCGCTGCGGCCATTCCACCACTACCACGCCGCCTTGTTCCAGCAGTTCGGAAAACCCGATCGCGTCAAAGTCGTCGCTGCCGTGCGTCCGGTAAGCATCCAGATGGAAGATGCGAAGGCTGCTTGTGTCGTAGATGTGCAGCAGGACAAACGTCGGGCTGCTCACCGCATGCGTATCGCCACCGAGACCGGCCACCAACCCGCGGACAAACTGCGTCTTGCCTGCGCCCAGTTCGCCCGTCAGCGCGATGCAGTCGCCGGGCACGAGTTGCCGGGCGAGGTCGGCCGCGATGGCTTCGGTCTGGCGCACGCTGGAGGAAATGGCGTCTATAGCGAGTGTTGCCATGCCTGTTCCTCCAGCTCGCGCCGGCCGACGGCGCCCGTGATGAAGATGCCCTGGCCTTGCGTTACCGTGCCGATGCGGATCATGCCGTCGGGCGCGTCGGGGCTGGTGAACAGCAGCTCGTGATCCTCCCCATCATGCAGCGCATGGCAGAGCGCCGGCTTGTGGTCCTGGGCCGAGAGGCGCCCGGCGTCGCTGTGGATGGGAATGGCCGTTCCGGACAGCTCGGCCGCCACGTGGCTCAGGTCCGTAATGTGCCGCAGATCCCGCGACAACCCATCGCTGATGTCGATCATGGCGGTGAGGCGACCCGAGGAGGCCAGTTTCCGCGCCAGTTCCACCCGCGGCTCAAAATCCATATGCCGGCCAAGGATGCTGCCTCCCAGCGGCCCGCTGACATAGATGCCATCGCCCACGCGAGCTCCTGATCGGGTGACCGGGGCGATCCCGGCCGACCGCCCCAGGATCGACACCGTCATGACGAGCTTGCCATCCCATGATGCGGTGTCGCCGCCGACGATGCGGCAGTCAAAGCGTGACCCCGCCTCGCTCATCCCGCGATACAGCGCCTGTGCATACGCCTGCCCCACGCCGCGCGGCAGAGCGACGGTGACGACGGCCGCCGCGGGCAGACACGCCATGGCCGCACAATCCGATAGATTCCGGTTCATCACCTTCCGCCCGATCTGCTCGGGCGAATGCACGCGCGAATCAAAGTGAACGCCGTCCATCACCTGGTCCACGCCCACCAGCAGCAGGTCGCCGGCTGGCCAGTTCAGCACAGCCAGATCATCCCCTGGCGGCACGCGCACAAAGTCATCCGCCCGGTGCTGGGCGATGATCCACTTGATAAAGTCAAACTCTCCGGCCATGTCCCGCTAAGGTTATACCGGCGGCCCGGTCCGTGCCACCACGGCGGGCATGGGGTGTGGCAACCGACCGACTCACGTCGGCCGCTCGCTGGAAACGCTCACTCAAAGCCGTTCGCCACAACCAGTCTCGTTTGTTTCCCCGCTGGGTCGGCAAGGCCGCAGGGCTTCCCGACCGTATCCGGCTCCTCAGGACGGTAAACCGTTACGGTGAATGTCACCCAGATTGAATCGCGTCCTTTTGGATTTTTTCATTTTGGCCAAAATCATTGTACCGGTGATCCGACGCTCTGGGAATCGGTCGCTCAAGGGCAGAATCCGCTTGCGATTCCCAGGCAGCAGATCAAAACTATGGTGATCCCATGTTCTCGGCCTGATGCTCAGGCACCTGGTCAAACCACCGCTTTGCGCACCACCTCGACGGAACAAGCGGCTTGCGTTGCCACCGCCGCTGAAACACTGCCGAGCATAAACCGCTCTGTTCGGCTGAGTCCTCTTGCACCGACAAAGATGCAGTCGGCGTTCCACTGCTCGGCCTGGGTAATCAGAACCCTTTTCGGGTCGCCTTCCTGCCGCACCGGGGTTGCCCGAAGTCCCGCGGCACGCAACTTATCCGCCGCCTCTTCAGTTATTCGAGGCGTCCAGTCCGATCCCTCTTTGTATCCCAGGTTTTCAAGGAAGACCGGCATGGCCGTGGCAAGCCTGATGTCGATGGCCATAACGACCTTCACCTCGGTGTCGGCCGGCCAATTCCGCCTGGCCACGGCGGTGACCGCCAGATCCGCATTCGGCGAGGCGTCAACTCCCACGACAATCCGAACCGGGCCGCCCTCGCGATCGGGACGCTGGCGATCTACCCGCACGGAGCACGGGGCGTATCGGACAACCTTCTGTGACACGCTGCCGATGAAAAGCCGGCCCATGGCGGACAGGCCTTGCGAGCCAACCACCACCAGGTCCGCCTTCCACTGGCCGGCCATCATAATAAGCGATTCCTGCGGGGAACCGACCGCGACATCGGCATGAACCCGCCAGGTGGGGAATTGCTCACCGAGGAGGCTTAGAGCCCGGACCGACACCGTCCGCGCCTGGGCCATGGCGTCCGCCGCCAGCGTGTGCGCCATTTTCATAATGGGCGTCATCTGCTGCAGCGTCAGGGCGCTCGAGGGGTCAAAGTACGAAGCCGGCAAATCCGGACACACATCGGCAACAGTTAAAACCATCGCCTCGGTATCGCCCGGCAGGCCCGCCCGGTGAAGTCCTTTGATCGCGGCATCAGCACATTCAGAACCATCGTATCCGATCAAGACTTTCATGTGAGTTCTCCGTTGAAAGCCAAATCACCCGCACGCCCTTGAAACCAGTGACTCATCCGGCCTTTTGAACCGTCAGGGCCTGCCTCTATCAATAGGTTTCGAGAATCCTGATCAATATCTCCTCATTCTCCCGTTCCTGACCCTTCAATGAGAAGCCAACGCAATTGTGTCTGATCATTGTGCCCTCTGAATGGAATCGGCAAGCGAACTCATCTTGCGGAATCGCAAAATGCGTTCCTCCTGACCGGAGTGGTCGGCGACTGCTGGGCCAAGGTTTGCACCACGGCCAGGCTAGCCTCTCATAGGCCCCGAAGGGAGTTGGTCAAGAGAGCGGTCGTCGTTGAATGAGACGCCGGTGCATTTCACACTTGGCGTGGAGGTATTGCGAGCCGTGCCAGCAGCAAGACCAGCGGCCCGATCAGTGCGCTGCCAAGAGGTCCCATTTTGACTGCGCCATCAGCCTGCGGGTCGTCTCATTTCGGCAGTGCCTGGACGGCAGCGGTTGACAAAGCTGTTACGCAACCGGTTCATGGCAGTACAATCCCATCGGCATGGACGACGCAAGCACGATTTTCCGGTCACCAAGTACGCCGCCAGCAGCGCCAGGTCAGGCTCCGCAAAGCCTGACTTGGCATGGTCAACTTCGAGATCATGCTGCGTATCCATGACGCCACGCTGGCCGCGACGGCTCGGCATCAATTCGAAACTGACTTGGCCCAGCGTGCCACACCGATCACGCGCGAAGTGCTCAAATATCAAGGCTCATGGTGGGAACGACTGAAGCAGCGTCTTGCATACTGTTTGTTTGTCCGCTTGGACCCCGAACTGGCGGCGATCAAGTTGCGGATGTGGCAGCTTCGTCGAAACCGGTTCCTGCAGCGTGCCAAACGCACCCGCAGCGACGGTGCGTGAGACGTCGGGCAAGGGTGTGCGTCAATCAGGCGCCGGCCTGTGGCAGCGCGGGCGGCACGACGCTGCTGGCGCGTCCTTTCAGGGCAGCCTCAATCATCAGGAATGCGCCCGTGTTGTCCGAGGTCACCCAAACGACCGAGACGCCGCTGCAGGTCACGGGTACGCAGGGGCACTGGCATTCCTGCAAGCGGGCGAACAGCGTCTCCAGCATCTCGCCAGCTTCGACCACAGGGGATTCGCGTTGCATCACGGCGCCACCCGGAGTGGTCGGCGACTGCCAGGTCAGGGCTTGCATCAGGCCGCAGCGCGTCGAGACACCGGCCATCGTGCCGCGTGATAGACCTGGTACGCGGATATTGGACAAGGAGCCAAGGCGTTGATCATTTCAGCAGCAGCAGGCTCACCGCCATCAGCGCCATGCCGCCGACAATCCCAGCCAGGACTTCATGACTGCGGCCGTACTGACGCGCGGTGGGGAGCAGTTCATCAATGGAGATATAAACCATCACGCCGGCGACACCCGCAAAAACCAGCCCCATGAGTTGCAGGGGCAAGAACCAGTCCAGCGTCAGCGCCGCCACGATACCGCCCAGTGGCTCGGCCAAACCGGAGAGAAACGACAGCGAAAACGCCAGACCGCGCCGGCCCGTGGCGAAATAGATGGGGACAGAAACGCTGACGCCTTCCGGGATGTTGTGCAGCGCAACGGCAATGGCGATGGCTACACCGGCGCGCGGATCTTCCAACGCGGCCAAGAAGGTCGCCATCCCCTCCGGGAAATTGTGGATGGCGATGGCGAGCGCGGTGAACAGCCCCATCCGCCACAAGCCGCGCTGTTGTCCCCCCGGCGAACCGCTGGCCGTTGGCTTGGCCTTGAGCAGTTCAAGGTCGGCGTCCGCCCGCAATTCGTGCGGGTTCTCGGCCTTGGGCACCAGCGCGTCAACGATCGCCATGGCGAACAGGCCGCCGAAGAAACCGAGGTTAGCCAGCCAGCCGGCAGTGGTGGCGCTGAAGTGCCGGGCGAGGCTGCTCGTCGCCTTTGGCAGGATTTCGACAAAAGAAACGTACAGCATGACGCCCGCGGAAAAGGCCAGCGACAAGGCCATCAGACGCAGGTTGGTACGCTTGGCAAAGAAGGCCAAGGCGCTGCCCAGCCCGGTGGCCAGTCCCGCCAGCAGTGTCAGGCCGAACGCGAACGCCAGTCCGCCGGCCGTGAAGTTGGGTAGTGAATGTTCCACAGCCTCCCTCGGTCAACTGCCTGCCTGCGTCCGTCCCTGTTCCCGGCGCAGACGTTGCACGTTATCTTGTAGTGTCTTCAACTGCCGTTGAAGGTCACCGATCTGGTCATAGGGCAAGGGGCCTTGGTCAACAGCCATGCCCCAACACCGCTTTCGGAGGTCGCCGATGAGTCTATTGTGCAACTGGTTCGGTGGCAGGTCCCCGCGGTGACGTCGCTGGGGCGGCACTGAGGCTGCTGGCCTGGATGTAGACGTCCATCTGCTGCCCGACGTAGATGGGCATCTCACGGCGGTCAAAGCGGTAAATCACCTGCAGAACGCGGGTGTCCACGCGTTCGGTGTTCTCGCCGGTCAACGACCTCTTGGGCACGACAAACGGCTCGAACCGCACGAAAGCCAAGTCCACGCGGATGCTCTTGTTCCCCTGCAGGAATCCCACGGCGGGCGCGGTGGGCATGACTCGCCAGGCATCATGCTCATCGACGTCGACTCGTATGTGCAGCGGCGAGATGCCACCCAGCAGAACCAGCGGTGTGGCCAGTACGCCGCTTGGCGCGTACTCCCCCTTGCGGGTTTTCACCTGGAGAACCTGGCCGTCCACGGGCGAACGAATCAGGTGTCGATCGATCTGCGCCTGGGTACTGCTGACATCGGCCTCGGCGGCGGCGACCTCGGCGCGGGAGACCTCGATCTCCTGCTTCCAAGCACCGGCCTTGATGCGGTCCAACTCCGCCTGAGCCTGGCGCAGGCTCGGCTCGCCGATCTTAACGGCGAACATCCGTTGCTCGTACTCTTCCTGGCTGGCAGCACCCGTGTTCTTGATGACTTCTATGCGCTTCAACTGGCTACGAAATTGATCCAAGGCGGCCTGAGCCTGAGCAACCTTTGCCTCGGCGGGCGGGAGATCCTCGGGCCGGGGCTGCGCAACCAGGCTGGCCAGCTTCTGCTGGGCGACCTGCAGCGCCGCCTTCTTGACGACCAAGTCAGCCTGGTGGTCCCAGTCGTCGATCTTAAACAGCAGGTCGCCGGTCTTGACGCGGTCCCCGACCTGAACGGGCACGTCCAGGACTATGCCGGCCATGGGGATGCCGACGGAGATGTTCTCCGTGTTGGTCTCGACCAGTCCGACACCAGCCACGTAGGAGGCATACGGGGGCGGCGGTGGATCGGATACTGCCGGAACCGGGCGAGTGGGCCGGCTCTGGCTGAGCACGACGTAGATGCCGAACGACGCCCCGGCCACAGCCAGCAGCGGGATCAGGTAGTTTCGTATCATGTATCAGTTCCTTTCCAAGGGTCATCTGGGGGGCCCACATGCACGATCCGCCCGTCGTCCATCCGCGCAATGCGGTCGGCAAAGTCGAAGATGCGGGCATCATGGGTCACCACGACGAGCGAGCGGCCCGTCCCGAGCGCCATTGCCCGCAGCAACTCCATGACCATCCGTCCGGTGTCGTGGTCCAGAGAGCTGGTCGGCTCGTCGCAGACGATCAGCCGCGGACAGTGCACCAGCGACCGGGCGATGGCGACGCGCTGCTGCTGTCCGCCGGACAGTTCGGGGGGCAGACTGGTCACTCGGCCGGCCAACCCCATGAGACCGCACATGGCGGATGCCTGGCCCATCGCATCGCCCCGGCGCACCTTGTTGATCAGCAGAGGAATGGCGATGTTCTCCTTCGCCGAGAGCATCGGCAACAGGTTGAACGCCTGGAACACGAAACCGATATTGACAGCTCGGAAGGCGGTGAGCTCCTGCCGTGACATGGCATTCAGATCGCGGCCGAGGACCTGGCATTCCCCCTCGTCCTGGTTGAGTATGCCGGCCATGACCGAGATCAGCGTGGTCTTGCCGCAGCCGGAGGGGCCCACCAGCATCATCAACTCCCCGGCGCGAACTTCCAAATCGATGCCACGCAGCGCCTGCACCTTCGTGTTGCCGGTGCCGTAGGCCTTCTTGAGGCCGCGGCAACGGACCGCGATGTCGTTCGCTTCATTCATGTCAGCCCTTAAACACGATGGCAGGTTCCATCCGCAAGACCTTGCGGATGCTGATGAGTGCCGAGGCCACGCAGATCAGCAGGATGGACAACGCGCTGAGGACCGGAATCTGCCAGGGCAGAATGAAGGCGAGCTCGCCCTCACTTCCCAGTGTGCCTACGAGTGCCGCGATGCCTATGCCCAGCCCGTAACCGATCATCCCGACAGTCAGTGACTGCAGAAGGATCATCCGCAGCAGGATTGCATCGGTGGCCCCCATGGCCTTCATCGTCCCGAAGTAACGCAGGTTATCCAGCGTGAAGTTGTAGAAAGTCTGCCCGGCGATCACCGTTCCTATGACAAACCCCAGGGCCACGACGATCCCGAAGTTGATGGGGATGCCCGTGCTCTCCAGGAAGTAGCCCACCGTCAGGGCCGAGAAGTCGCGCTGGGTGTAAGCCGCGAGCCCCGTTCGCCGGGTGATATTCTGGCACAGCCGCTGCGGGTCCTCGCCAGGCTTGGCCTTGACCAGCACGAAGGACAGTAGCTTCCGTTCTCGCGGAGCGAAGGAAGTGGCCCGTGTGTAGGTGGTGTAGATCACCGGCTGGGATTGGAACGTCCGCGAGACATGGCAGATGCCGACGACCACGGCCCGGTTATCGTTGAGCTCCAGCGTGTCGCCGATCCCCAGAGGCTCGGACGCTTGGCCAGGCTGCCGGGGCGGACGGGCCAGTTTGCCCGATGCGCTCACATCATCCACGATCACGCCCTGGCTTCGGCGGAGGTCTTCCAGCCGGCCCTGGACCATCGCCGGCCCGCCGATGAGCGTGGCATCATCCAGGCCGACGACGTTGCACGTCTGGAAGGAACCGTTCTCCAGTCGGGCTTTGAGCAGGCCCTTGTACAGGGGCACGGCCCATTGGACCCCCTCGACGCTGCGGACGCGAAACAGTTGCGTGTCCTGCATGGGCTTGACATCGTCGATGAACTGGACCTTGGCGTCCATGACCCAGATGTCAGGCAGCCCCGTATCGGCGATGAAACCGAAGGTCCGCGTCATGAGCCCCACAAAGATGGCCGCCTGCTGAGTCATCAGCAGCGTGGCAAAGGTCAGGCCGACGATGATCCCCACGTACTTGGCCCGGTCGCCGACCAGCATCTTGAGGGCGATGACGTTTATTGGGTCACCTCATCCCGCCGTGGCCACAAGATCGATGCGACCGTCGTGAGCACCAGCATCGCCACCACGACCCCCAGCGACACAAACGGGTCGATCTTGACCGACTGGCGTTTCACCAGGCCCACCACGTCCAGGTACGGCGGCAGACTCAGCAGCAACAACTTCACCCCGACGAACATCAGGATCACGATCAGCGCCAGCTTGAGGAAGCGGAACCGGACAATCAGGGCCGCCAGGCAGAAGTAAAGCGCTCGCAGACCAAGGATCGCAAAGATGTTGCTAGTGAACACGATAAACGTGTCGGGCGTGATCGCGAAAATCGCCGGGATTGAGTCCACCGCGAAGACGATGTCGGTGATCTCCACCATGATGAGCGCCAGGAGCAGCGGCGTGACGAACAGCTTCCTGGAGAGCGTGCCCGGCGGCGGCGGGTCCTGCACCAGTTTCCCGGTGCGCGGGTCGGGGCTGTAGGTGGGCGGCAACGTGCGGCGTGTGAAGAAACGCTGGCCGTCAAAGAATGTCGTCACGGGGTAGAGCCTGGTGACCAGACGCACAATGGGGTTTCGCGATGGATCGCTCTCGCTTCTTATCACCGCCATCTTGAGCGCCGTCAGCAGCAGGAACACCCCGAAAACGATCAGTATCCACTGGTAGGCCATGATCAGTTCGCCGCCGATGCCGATCATCGCCCCACGCATCACCAGGGCACCGATGATGCCCCAGAAGAGCACGCGGTGCTGGTACTTATTGGGAATGGCGAAGAACCCAAAGAGGATGGCGATGACGAAGATGTTGTCCATCGCCAACGATTTCTCGACCACGTAGCCGGTAAGATACTGCACCGCCGCGGTGGACCCGCTGACTTCTCCATAGACCATCAGGGGTTGGCTGGCGTCCAGGGCGGCGGCGGGGTTGAAGATTCGAGTATTCAGTCCCAAGCCCAGCCAGTGCTGCTCGTAGGCGAAGTAGATAAACGCCGTGAATGACAATCCGATGGTGAGCCATACCACGCTCGAGGTGATGGCTTCCTTCATGTGGACTTCGTGGGCCTCGCGGTGGAACACGCCCAGGTCCAGAACCAGGAACCCGATGACCAGAAGAAGGAAAAGGCCATAGGCGACGAACTTCATGTCGCCGCCGGCTTCGGCCAGAGTGAACAACGGGCTTAAGTCGAACATGTCATCTCCTCGCGAGTTTGAGTGGCCGGCGGACTTGCCGCCAGATCACAGCCTTTCAGTTTAGTCTGCCGTCCTACGCATTGGCAACGGTCGGCGACTACGGGCAGGCCGACAACCATTTCGCGCCGCCTGCTTGCGGTCTGACGGCAGAAGCCTTGGCTGGCAGCGTGCTTCGTCACGAGCCCAAAGAAAGAGCCCCGAACGGGTTGACCGTCGGGGCCTCGATCCATTTAAATCGCGTGAAGGAGCGGTTACGGAAGCAAAACGGTATCGATGACGTGAATCACGCCATTGGAAGCCGATATGTCGGCCTTCGTCACCGTCGCGCCACCGATCATCACCTTGCCATCCTTGACCGATGCGGTGAGTTCCTTGCCGTTGACGGTCTTGTAAGAAGCGCCATCCTTGACATCAGCCGCCATTACCTTGCCTGCGGCAACATGGTAGGTCAGGATCGCCACGAGTTTTGCTTTGTTCTCGGGTTTGAGCAGATCCTCGACCGTTCCCTTGGGGAGTTTGGCGAAGGCATCATCCGTGGGGGCGAACACCGTGAATGGGCCAGCACCCTTGAGTGTATCGATAAGGTCGGCTGCTGTGAGAGCGGCGGCAAGCGTCTTGAACTGTCCGGCCGCGACAGCGGTATCAACGATGTCCTTTGCCTTGGCCTCTTCCGCAAAGGCCGCCCGAGGAGTACCCAAGTACGCCATGGTGGCGACAATAAGCATACACGACATCCCAAGCACGCACTTACGACTGTGGTCCCACATACTGTCTCCTTCCGATGTTCAATCGGATTCAAATGACTCCGCCCACCTTACGGATCGCACGACCCGATTCGAAGGGCGGCGGCAAATACACTGACAATTATAGGCACCCACCAAAGCAGCCAAGAGATTTCTTTCTCCGAATTCGTTTCGCCGAATCCTCTGGCGACTGGGTAAGCAGGCTCATCCAATCGCCGAGAAACAAGCCAGCTCGGCGGCTCCAAGGACCAAGATTAGTTTCCGGCAAGTGATTCTGGGTCGCCCCTCCAGCGTTGCCGGCGACTGCGCACCCAAGAGGATTTTCCCTGGCACCACGTGGTACCTCAACACGGCCTTGAGGGCCTCACGATTCTCTGGCTTGAGCAGATCGTCAATGACCCCCTTGGGCACCTTGGCAAACGCTTCGTCGTTGGGACCGAACACGGTCAACGGTCCCTTGCCCTTCAGTGCATCCACCAGTCCAGCCGCCTTCGCCGCAGCGAGAAGCGTCTTAAACTGACCGGCCGCCACAGCCGTCTCCACGATGTCCTTCGGTCCATCGGCAGCCGCTGGCCTCGTCGCCGCCGGGGATGTATCCGCGTTGTCGCTTTGCTCCGCCTTGATCCAGGCGATCTCCAGACGGAAGCCGCCTGCCTGCTTATCCGCCAGCATGAAGCCGACGCTCTGAATGTCCTTGCCGCTGAGTCGATCCGCGTTGGCGAGTCGCCTCCCAAATGCCGCGAACTCAAACTCCTTCAGCGGAATGCGAATCTCCTGCCATGTGTCCTTCTGCGTCTTAAGCGGCGCACGGTATGACGAAGCGGGCAAGACAGCGGAGGTCCTCAGGTCAAGGTAATAGGTCCGACCATCACCTTTAACGCGGACCACGATTGCGTCGCTACCATCCAGCCCCAGGTCGGCAGGGCGAGTGCGAATCGAGGCAAAACCGCCCTGACGCTCAAGTGAGAGGGTGCCGGAGAACTCCAGGTTCTTCTGGTCGTTGATGCGAAAGTCGCCCTCCGACACACCGCCCATTACGTTGTCGTTAACCGAAAACCATTTCTTCGCCTCCGCCGCATCCGTGAACTCCGCCACTGGCTTAAACCTGGCGACATCGCCAATCCCGATGGAACAAAAGACGAGAACCAGTATCAGGGCCATCCAACCAGCGTGTAACTCGACGAGTTTCATCGCTTGGCATCCTTTAATCCACGAGATCCGGTCATGTCTTTCTACCCGGGATCGCTCCGGGTAAACTGCTCCACAGTATAGCCCATGCGCCAAACCCCGCGGCAGATGGAGTTCGGCAGCTTGAAGAAAGGCGAGAAAGATGCGCCGGATCATCACTTGGCCGGCAATATCACCCGGCACACCTCGAATCCGGTCAGTTCCAGAGTCAACTGCCCATCCTTCACCGCCGCCGCTTCACTCGCTGGCGCTGCTCCGGGCTTGACCGCGCTGTTCAGTCTCGCCACCTGGACGTTCCTAGCGTCACCGAGCTGGTCCAACACGAGCTTCTGCGGCTGATCGGTGAGGTTCATCAGCCAGAGGATGCGCTTGCCATCCGCCTCAACTGCCAGGGCATCCACCGGTGCCGGCGCGACAGCGGCCACCGTACAAGCCAGCACTCGCTTGCCCGCATACTGCGCCATATCCTTCTGCGCCAGTTCGGCGTAGCCCGGCCCCACCTTGAACGCGGCTTCGTCGACGCCGCTTAGCGCCAGATACTTCATCACTCGCGCACACCACGCCGCGCCGAACAGGCCGCCGTTGCGGGCATCATCGCCTGGCCGCAGATAGGGTGAGTTAAACCCGATCGGATCGACCCGCACCTTGGCCTTGGGCGCCAGCGCCCGCACGGTGCGCACCTGGTCCACCAGCGAGGTGACGTTCTCCATGAACGTGTCATCATCCGGCATGTGGGCGGCTGGGTTATAGGGGAAAGCGATCAACTCGGCCTGGGCGTACTTCTGTGCCTCGCCGTTGTACGCGAGGAACACCACCGGCTTCTCAACCGCCGCCGGCGAGACGACCGCCGGCATCTTCGCGCCTTCCACCGGTTGGCCAACTGTCACGCGCACCGGGCCCGCTTGGGTCGTCGCGGCCTTGGGGCCCTTCACCTCCAATGTGAAGACCTGCGTCCTATTCTCCCCCTTCACGATGGCCGGATACTTGTACGGCATCGCACTGAACGCCTTATAGGAAGAGTCACCGTAGTTGCGCTGGTCTTCCATGCCGAAGAGCCCACCGGCAGCGGCGAGGTTGGTGCTCACCTCCATGCCGTCGACCGTCCGATACAGCAGCGTCTGGAAGTTGCTGGCCAGCAGCTTCGATGCCGGCGACACGTTCTTGGGCCACTCACCCGCAGTGGCCTTGCCATCCTTGTCGGCGACTTCATACGCCTGCCCGGCCAGCGACTCAGCGCCAAACAGCACGCACAGCCCCACGCGCGGGGCGTTGTAGTCCATGTTCGCCTGGCCGTTGATCGTGAACGTGATCTTCCCTTCGGCCGTCCCGACGATGTCGCCGCTCCAGCGGAAATCGGCGATGTCGTTGCGGCTGACGGCGCTGAGCTTGATCTTAAAGCTGTTGTCCTGCGCCTGCACGTTTATGCTGGTGAACTCGGGCATGACCGTGTCCCACCGGCTATCCCGCACCGCGAAGTAGACCCGCCGGACGATCTCCTTCTGCCCGACGTACAGATAGCGCAGCTCGCCGTCCTGGAACTTCATCCGAATCGGCCCGGCCGTCAGTTGATGCACGATGGGATCCTTGCGTTGTTCGCCGTAGAGACTTTGATCCTTCGCCAGCAGCTCGGGCGATGCCTTGAACGCGCCTGTCAGGGCATCGGTCGCCGCCTTGGCGACCAGTGGATTGCGGTCGGCGGCGTATTCCAACAGTTTCTGAACGATCCCGTCGCGATCAGCGCCCACCTTGTCCGGCATCTTCGCCAGCGATTCAATCGCGGCCCGCTTGACGACGCTTTCGCGGTCGCCCAGGGCAGCAATGAATGCCGGGACGACCTTGCTGGCCTGATCCTCGTGCGCCGCCGCGATCTTCACCAATGCCTCGATGCATGCGACGCGCACCAGCGCATCGGAATGCCCGGTCGCCTTGACCAGCGCAGGCACCGCCTGGACCGACCCCATCCGAGCCAGGTGCTCGGCGGGAATGATCTTCAAATACGGCCGCCAGTCCTTATCTTCCAACAATACGATCAGCGATGGAATCGCCGGCTCTCCCTGAAGCCCCAGCGCCTTCACCGCCGCCTCGCTGACGTCCCAGTGCGGGTCATTCTGAGCCGCACCCATCAGCAGCGGGATCGCCTGCGGGTCCTTCAACTGCCCCAGCGCCTCGACGACTTCGATACGCACCGCGACATCATCGCCCACGGCGGCCGGATGGTCGGTGAACCGCTTCTTCAACTCCTCGAAGCTGCCGCTCGTCTGCGCCAGCACCGGTGCCGCCGCCTCACGCGTCCCCGCAATGGAGTACAGATTCTTCGCGGTTCGAATGAACAAGCGTCCATTGGCGATGGCCGGTGACGCCAGACACTTCTCCTGCATCTTGTTGATCGCCAGCACCTGGACCTTGGGCGCCCGCCCGCTTACCCCGGACACATCGATCACATACACATCGCCCTTCTCGCTGGCCCAGTAGATCTTGTTGTCACCGGCCACAGGCGATGAGCTGAAGTGCCCCTTAATGCGATCCTTGAGCATCACGCTGCCATCGGCGCCGATGAATTTGATCAGTCCATCATCCCCCGGCAGGAACAGGGACGGATACACCAGTGGCGACGGCACGTACGGCCCGCCAACGGTGATGTGCATCTTCACGCCCGTGTCGGTCAGGTCGCCCCGTCCGGTGGGGTCGATCGCCATGGCCGGGCCGTTGCGGCCGGAGCCGACATACACCAGGCCGCCAGAGAACACCGCGCTGGGGGTGGCGACCTGCAGCATTCCCCGGCAGGACCACAGCTCTTTGCCGTTCTCCGGGTCATAGGCCACGACCGTCTGGCCATTCACGACGATCTGCGGCTTGCCATCCACCTTGATCGTGATCGGTGAGGCGAATTGCCGTCCGTTCTGTCGCGGTGTGCGCCAACGGATCTTGCCGCTTTTCTGATCCACCGCGGTGATGAAACTTCCCTTGTCGTGATCGCAGTTCACGATCACCAGGTCGTTGCACAGCACGGGCGATGCGGCCATGTTCCAGGTGTTATCGAACGGCCCCAGATCGCGCGTCCATAACACATTGCCGGCCAGGTCCAGCGCCACCAGCCCGGGGGAATCGAAGAAGGCGTAGATGCGCTCCCCATCGCAGACCGGTGTCGGGGACGCGTAGCCGTTCTTCTCATCGGTCGGGGGGGTACGTTCGGCCACCAGATCCCTCTGCCAGACGATCTTACCGTCTTTGGTGTCCAGGGCGAGCACGGATCGCTTCTTGCCGCCATCATCCCAAGCCGTGAGATAAGCGCGCTGGCCGATGATGATCGGCGACGAGTTGCCCTGGCCGGGCAACGCCGTCTTCCAGGCAATACCGTCGGTGGGGCTCCAGTATACCGGGAGGCTCTTCTCAGCACTGATGCCGTTGCCATCCCCGCGCCACCCGGGCCAGTCATTAGCCCCCGCCCGACTCGTTCCACTGAAGAGGACCACACTCACCGTCAAGCCGACAAGCGCCGCCAGAAAGCTGTTCCCTAACCGCATCGCGTTTCTCCTTCTTCGATCCACTGGGACGAGCATCCCATATCTGAACGCCGGCAGCTTCAGCCGCACATCCTGCAGCACCGTATCCCCGCTCTCCTCGGGTCACAACCCGTGCGTCGTCACGTTCCCGCACTCCAGGCCCGGCGGCGACAAATCCCCGACCTGCTCGCCAATCACCGGCGGCCGCTCCTCATCGCGCAACACCCGATCCCACCGCTCCGTCTTATTCCTGACAAATCCCAGCACATGCTTCTGACCGCACCGCAGCACATACCACTGATCTTGGCAGGTTCAAAGAATGGAACCAGAACGTCAATGGTATTGTATCGAAGCTACTTGAAAACCCCGCATAGGGAAAATGAAAGAGGGCATCGGTTTCCCGATGCCCCCGTTTATCTCTGTTTTGGATCGGCTCGCCTTCATGGACGCCAGCCAATCGTTTGGGCCGATCAGGCGTTGATTGCGCTGATCTTGACTTCGGTGTACTGCTGCCGATGGCCCACGCGCTTGTGGTAACCCTTGCGGCGGTTGTACTTGAAGGTGTCGATCTTCTTGCCCTTCTTCTCGCCCAGCACGTCGGCGGTGACCGTTGCGCCGGCTACGAGTGGCAGGCCGATCTTGGGCTCGCCTTCGCCGCCGACCATGAGAACCCGGTCCAGGGTCACGGTCTTGGCGTCGGGGTCGACCTTGCGGTCAATCAGCAGACGATCGCCGGTCGTGACTTTGTACTGTTTGCCGCCTTCATCAATGATCGCGTACATGGTATTTCCCGTTTCTCGCTCAGGGCCTGCGCCGGAATACCCGGCGAATTTTCATTCCTAAAGAGCCCCGTATTCTGGGGATCGTCGGGATGTTGTCAAGCGGCAGGGGCGAAAATGCGTTGGGGGCCAATCGGCATGCTGTGCCTCGGCGCGCTATCTGATGTGAATGGTGAGATGGGGCGGCGGCACGGCAGTGACAGAATTCAGGTGTCGGCTTTTCTTCTGAGCGTCCATTAGGAGAATGAAGGGACAGGAAACCGAGCCATGAAACTTATGACGGACGCGGAATTGCTGGGCGCCTTTGCCGATGGCAATCAGAAGGCATTTGCGGAACTGGTGCGGCGACATGCCGACTGGGTGTGGGGCTGCGCGCTGCGACAGGTGGGGGACGGGGCGACGGCTGAGGATATCGCGCAGGGCGCGTTTCTTCTGCTGGCGAAGAAAGCCGCGTCGTTGAGGGATCGCGCGTCGCTGCAAAGCTGGCTGTTTCGCGTGGTGCTGTTCCTGGCACGGGACGCAAGGAAACTGGCCAACCGGCGGAGATATCACGAAACGAGGGTGGCTGCCATGAACCGTGAACAGGGTCCGGAAACCCCAGCGTGGGATGCGATCCAAGGCGTGCTCGACGAGGCGGTGGCAAAGCTTCGCGAGCCGGATCGTCAGACGATTCTGCTGCGGTTCTATCGCGGGATGAGCGTGGCGGAGGTGGCCGGAGCGCTGCGAGTCAGCGAAGAGGCGGCCGGGAAGCGCGCGTTGCGCGCCGTCGATCGGCTGCGCGAGATACTTGGGCGTCAGGGGTTGGATACCGGTGCCCAGATGCAGCAACTGTTGGCGAGCGGCATGGTCTGCGCTGCCCCGGCCTCGCTGGTGGCGCAGTTATCGGCCGGAACTGGCTCGGCGGCGGGAACCGTCATGGCGGTCAAGGGCGGCAAGCTGCTCTTGGCCGCCAAAGCTAAACTTGTCGCCGCTCTGGCCAGCGCGGCCGTGCTGACGGCCGCAACCGCCAGCGAGCTGGTCGTCCTGAGCCAGCCTGCGCAGCCCGCTCCTTCCCGGTTGGCGATGCCCGCCTCGGCGCCGGCGACGGGCCCCGCCCATTTGCCCGAATCCGGCGTGCAGGCCCCTCTGGTTCGTCCGGGCAAGTCAACCGTGGCTGTTTGTGCCACCACGCTGGTCTTGCCGCAGTCGGCTGTCGATGAACTGGTTGGGGCCACCAAGGTTGTTGCGGCCGATCCTGGCATCCAAACCCGCATTGGCCACGCCATGATTGTCCGCCCCATCCTTCGCGATCTGATTCCGCTGGATACCGAAGGTAGCACCCTTCTCCGCTGGAATCGGCAGTCGGCGATGGAGGGCTTCAGTCCTTCTGACCAGCTCCGATTCGGAACGCCCATCGAGGACCTTGCGTCACTGACATTCAACGTGTCGGTGACGCCGGAGGCTGTCACGCAACTGACGGGCAGTTATCGGCTGGAGCATTCCGACGCAGCTCGCGCGCCGCTCAACTTCGCGTTCGCGCCGGCCACCTTGCTCCCCGGGCAGGTGCTCATCCAAGTTATTCCGGTCAACCCAACCCCGCGTCTGCGGCGCAACGTTGTGCTTGTCTACGAAGCCGTTGCGGTGGATACGGCCGACGTGTATGCGCTGAAATATTTCCCGCGGGTGGCTGACTGGTATGCACGTTCGACGGCGGAGCAACTTCGGCTTGCCCGGGCCGGCTCGACGTGGCTGCACCAGGTGCTGCCGCAGGACTGGCCAAGCTTTGCCCGGCTCAAATGGGGGAAGAAGTTGCCAGGGGGAGCTGAACTGTGGCTCAATGACATCTGCGATACGGACGTTCATCCTCGCCTGGCGTGGGCGGCGGATGGAACGCCGGCCACCCTTGCCCCCAGCACCCCATCGCACCGCGATGATGAGGCGACGCCTGTGGCTTACGTTGGGATTATCGACCCGAATGTTCCGGCGACGTTTACGCCGTCTGAGCCAGAGATGAAACTGGCTCCCGTTGCTCTGACGCGCAGGGACAACGGCTACGCCTGCCGGATCGGCTATGGCGATGGACCGTACAAGACGGTCGCACGGATGCCCATGCGCAACGGGGCCACCGCCAAGGTGGGTGACTACACGATCCGGGTTGAGAATGTAAACGACCTGGGCGGCGGGGAGTTTCGCACCACGGGCGAACCGCCGGCGGACACGGACGTCGATGTTTGTGTCCTGCTCAAGGATGGCTCTCGCAAATTAGACCAGGGCCGTTATGACCGGTCGATCCGCGACGGCGTGAAGGTTCGTCTGGCAGAGCGGTTCTTCTTCAAGGCACACGCCGATCAGATCGAGGCGATGGAGGTGCGAACCCGTCCAATCACCTGGGTGAACTTCGACGGTCTGGCGATGCGGCCGAGCGTGCCCTTGCCTACCGGGATGGAAGCGGCTGTCGATGCCGACGAAGGCCGCAAGACGGCCATGGCCAACGCCACTCCTGCCGACCGCAAGGCTTTTCTGGAGAAGGTGCAGTGCCTGCACATGCAAAATGAGTCTACTGCCAATGGAGTTACCGAAAAGACAGACACATGGATCTGGCGGGACGGACATTACCGGATCGAACTGGGCTCCGGCAGCAACCGCTGGCTGAAGCGTGGCGATGCGACTGCGGCGTGGCAATATGACTTCACGGCCGGCAAGTGGACGCCGTCGAAGGAAGGCCGCCCGACCCGGGCGGACTTTACGATGATGTCCCAGCAGATCGGTGGTCTGGAAACCATGATTGCCTTGGGCGATACCCTTGGCAGGGAGGGTGTGCATGGCGTTTCCTGCACGGTGCGATCGGCGCGGATGGAATCGACCGACGCGAAGGTGTGGCTGGACAATCTTGGGCTCATCCATCGGTTGAACTATGCGTTCAAAACGGATCCGGAAACGGTGGTCATCGACTATGACCCGCCCGACGCTGATCGGGCGTGGGAACTCCCCGGCGCTCCGCAACCGCCGGGCGCGAAGTGAAGTTGGGCGTCGCCTATGGCGTCTCCTGGTGATCCCCGGCGGCGTCCGGCTTCTCCACATACACAGCCTTGAGCTGCACCATGTTCTGGGGCGTCAGGTAGATCCCTCTGACGTTGGGGCGAAAAAGGCAGACGTTCCCCGGGTGGTAGAGGGGGATGATCGGCTGCTGCTGGAGCAGAAGCTCTTCGGCTTGGCGGAAGAGGTCCATCCGGCGAGTGTTGTCGGGCTCGGCCAGGGCGGCATTGCAAAGCTGGTCAAAGGGTTTGCTGATCCAGTCCGCGTCGTTGTTCTCGGAGGTTGAGCGGTACTTGTCGGTGAAGGTCGATGGATCGTTGTAGTCGCCGTACCAGCTTGCCCTGGCGATGGCGTAGTCTTTCCGCTGCAGCCGCTGGCGAAACAGCTTGACCTCAACGCCTTCGAGCCCTACGTCGATGCCCAGGTTCTCCAGCCATTGCCGGCGGATCATCTGTGCCACGTCGCCGTGATGGAACTCGGTATTGAACAGGATGCCGATGGACGGAAACCCGCGCCCGCCGGGATAGCCGGCCTGGGCGAGCAGTTCTGCGGCGCGCTTGGGATCGTACTGGACGCCGGGCGGTGACTGATAGGTCGGGAAGACGCCCGGAGGGATGAAATGGCCGGCCGGGCGTTCACCCAGTCGCGTGATGGTCTGGACGATCGGGCGGCGGTCAACCGCCAGTGACAGGGCCATTCTGACCCGCACATCGGCCAGCGGGTTGGGCGAGCCGTCACTGAATTTTTCGCGACAGTTCAGCGTGTAGAAATAGGTTCCGAAGCCGGGGTAGACGTGCAGGTCCGGGCGCTTCTTTGCCCAGAGTTCGGCTCCGATAGCGCCAGCGGCGTCGGGGAGCCAGTCGGCGGCGCCGCTTTCGTATTTCAGAAAGCCCCACATCGCGTCTTCGGCGGGCAGCACTTCGATGACATGGCTTTTGACGTTGGCGATGTCCCAGTAGTTGGGGTTGGCTTCCAGCCTCATGCGGCGGCGGAATTCCCACGTGGTCAGACGGAACGGTCCGTTGGTGACGAGGTAGGGCGGGCGTGTGAAGGTGGTCTTATAGGCATGCGTTTGCTTGTCCCAGAAGTCCCGCATGGACGGTTCGTGCAAAGGCCAGAACGGCGCAAAGGCGCAGAGGTCCGGGAAGTAAGGGACCGGCCAGTCCAGGCGTACCCGCAGCGTTCGGTCATCCAATACCTCGATGCCGACGGTGGAGAAGTCGGTCTTCTGCCCGGCGGCGAAAGCGGCCTTGTAAACTTTGGCACCGGAGATGACGTCAAAGAGATAGGAATAGTCGCCGGGGTGTTCGAGCATCCGCCGCCAGGCGAAGACAAAGTCGCCGGCTTTCAGCGGGTCTCCGTTGGACCAGCGTGCCTCCGGGCGAATGTGGAAGGTGTAGGTGCGGCGGTCGGGGGTGAGATCGATCTGGCCGGCCGAGCCGGGGATGGGCTGGAGCGTCTTGGGGTCCAGTGCGTAGAGCCCTTCCCAGAGTGCGTAGCCGACGCGGATGTCCTCAAGCCAGGACATGCGGTTGGGGTCGAGGGTGCGGAGCTCGCCGCGGTTGATGAAGGTGAAATCGGCGGGGCGATCGGCCGCCCCCAGTGTCCAGAGAAAAGTCATCGCGCACAGCGCTGCGAGGACGGCCAGGATGACCAGAACCCTGCCCATCACATCACCCAGGGCCTTACTTGGCGGCAGCGGTGGTTGGGGCCTTGATCTTGCCCTTGAACTGGGGCGTGCTGGCGATGGCACTGGCCACGTCATCGCACAACTGAACCACGCCCTTGTTGTCCAGCAAGGGGTCGAGGCCGGCGACGTATCCGGCTGCGTTCTTCAGGTTGTCATCCTTGAGTTCGTCGGCGACGACCTTGGTGGCGCCCCCAATGACCTTGAGCGTCTGCAGGAGTTCCTCGCGATGGAGACGGGCACCCGTCTCCTTCATGTCCAGGGCGGCGAGGCGATGTGAGGCGCCGACGAGGATGTCGGCCATCGACTGGAGCGTCTGGGCTTTCTGGGGTTCGGTCTGAAGTCCCCAGACACTACCGTCGGTGAGGAAACTGGTGGCGAGCGTCTCGGATTGCGGCTCGTCCAGATCGCCGGTGGCATACAGGGCCACACGCTTAAGCATCAGTTCCTGCATCGGGGGAACCACCGCCTGGAACATCGCATTGGTGAGGTCCTTGCGGTCGGTCAGGATGTTCAGGCGATAGGCTTCATAGGCCTGCTGTGCGATGCTTCCTTCGAGATTGCCGGAGATCGCAGGAACGACTTTGGTCAGGAACGGGTCGTCTTTGACGATCTGCGAACTGAGCTGACGCGGCAACATGGCGCGGACGGCCTTGAGGCCCCAGAGACAGACCGGGGCCGACTTGTCGGCGACGAATTTCATGGCCACCGGCTTGAGCCGAAGCGTCTGGCATCGGCCGGCGATCTGCCCCACGGCGATCGCCGTGTTCAGGCGGCAGTGGAACTCGGGGTTATCGGCGAGCTTCAGGGCTGCTTTGTTGAGATAGTCTGTATAGAAGTCCTGATACGCGGGGCTGGCGGTGCTGTCGGCTTCTTTGACCAGGGTGTCTCGGGCATCTTCCTGATCGGAGCCTTTGGCAGATGCGAGCCGCACGGCCTGGCTGTCGATGAAGGCTTGCACGGTCGCCTGCTGAGTATCACTCAGGCGGGCGGCGGTCTTGACGGTCACGGGAACCGAAGCCTGGGGCGTTGGAGCGGCTGTCGGCGCGGGGGCCGCACTCGCCAGAGACAGACCCAGCCCCACATTCACGGCCACCATGAAAATGCTGCGGCGGTTCATCAGGATATTCTCCAGAGACTGGCAAAAGAAGGTGACCACGGCGACGCTCGCCGCGCTGCTTCTCACGTCGGCCGCCAAGCGGTCCCAACAACGTCTATTTGAACCGTATCAAGGGGCTTAGTCACTGTCAAGGAAAGACATAGCAGTGTTGCTCGCGTCCGGGGGGCCAATCTGGACGGATTCGCAGCCATGACAACGGCTATCAGGGCTATCTGGTCCTGGAGCATGAGAAGCGGTGGCACAAGGAACTGATGGCACCGGAGGAGATGTTTCCCAAGTTTGTCCGCTGGGCGCAAGGCGTGCTGGGGAAGTAGGGCAGGCGCGGGAGGGGAGAGCGATCGCGCGAGGGGTGGGGCTGGGACTTTAGGAAGGGAACGCGCCCGGACAGGGACGGAGGCAGCGCCCGGGGCGGGCGTGCCACGGTGGCCCGGCCGCCTCGGCCGGAGCCTTTCATGGCGCGGGGACTCCATTTGTTACGGGCCCATGCAGCCGGCGGTGATTTTGAAGGCGTCGGCGCGGACGCGGCAGATCTCGCGGTCGGCCTGCGCGACGGTGCTCCGTCTGGTGGAATCGTCGGGGCGCCCTCCGCAGGCATCGTCGTCGCTCCGCCTAGCCCTTGAGCGCCGCAGTGCCAGCGGACCGCTAAACGCGAGATCAGATGGCGCAGAGTGATCCGTGTTTGAGCCTTGCACTACCGCCCGCCACGGCGTGAGTTGCCGCCTCTGGCGGAATTGTCGGGTGTCTGGCCGGGTGCGGTGGTCTGGTCGTCGGCGGGGTTGTCGGCCCTGGCGGGTTGGCGGCGCTGTGGCGTCTCGGACGGTTGTGGCTGGGCGCGGGTTTCTTGCCGGGCGCGTGCAGGGTCGGCGTGGCGCTGGGCCGGAGCGGGTGATGCCTGCTCGGGGGCACGCTCGTGGCGCTTTTCGGGAACCGGCGTGGGCTCGGGGGCGGGCTGACGTTGCGGCGGATCGGGCGGCCGGACGGCGGAGGGCGCTGTGGGCTTGTCGGCCGGCGCCGCGTCCGTGTTACCACGGTCGCGCGCTGGTTTGGGTGCGGGTTGTGGATCGGCCGGGCGCGGTTCCGAGGCCGCCGGGCGAACGACGGGCGGCTTGGGCTGCTCGGGCGTCGGCTGCGGTGCCGGCTTGTCTGGGTTTGGGTCGGCCGGGCGTGCCACGGGGCCTTGCGTGGGGCCGGGCGATCGCGGGGTCGACCAGGCGGGTGGAGGCGATGGCGGGGCCGGCTTGGTCGGCGTCGGCTGCGGTGCCGGTTTGCCTGGGCTTGGATCGGCCGGGCGTGCCACGGGGCCTTGCGTGGGGCCGGGCGATCGCGGGGTCGACCAGGCGGGTGACGGCGATGGTGGGGCCGGCTTGGTCGGCGTCGGCTGCGGTGCCGGCTTGTCGGGGTTTGGGTCGGCCGGGCGTGCCGCGGGGCCTTCCGAGGGGACGGGCGACCGCGGGGTTGACCAGGCGGGTGGCTGTGATGGCGGGGCCGTCTTGGTCGGCGTCGGCTGCGGAGCCGGCTTGTCTGGGCTTGGGTCGGCCGGGCGTGCCACGGGGCCTTGCGTGGGGCCGGGCGATCGCGGGGTCGACCAGGTGGGTGGCTGTGATGGCGGGGCCGTCTTGGTCGGCGTCGGCTGCGGAGCCGTTTTGGCCGGGCTCGGATCGGCCGGGCGTGCCACGGGGCCTTGTGTGGGGACGGAGCTCCGCGGAGTCGGCCAAGGTGTCTGCGATGGCGGCTTCTGATGATCGCCGCTGCCCTGCGCAACGGGACCGGCCGGTGGAGATTTGGGCCGCGGACGATACGCAACCGGCTCGCCACGCTCGCGTCGTTGCTCGGCATCGTGACTGTTGTCAGACCGCTCCAGGCGCACCTGCTGCGGGCGGCGGCCGGTCATGTGCTGCACCTGCTCAACCGACAGGCTGCGGTTGACGACGGTGGTGCGATTGAACTCGATGTGAGTGGAATTGCGCGTCTGGACGATGATCGTCACGTTCTGGTGAACCGGCCGCATACGCCGGCCGACGTGCTGGTCGCAGAAGTTCACCTCGCCGACGAAACAGAAATAGGACGGCTGGATCCGCATAACCACCGCATCGGCAACGGGAATATCTCGCCGACAGGCGGCCGGCGGCAGCGGCGCCCAGCCGACGTATCCGCCACCCACGCGCCACGCGACCCACGCCGGCGCCCACACGCGTCCGGGCACCCATATCCATCCGTGGCGGGGATAATCCACCCATGACCCGTAGTGGTACGTGATGTAGCCCCAAGGCTCGTCGCTGACCCAGGTCCACCCGCACTCGGTGTAGGCCCATCGGCCTTCGGCATACGGCCGCCAGCCGACTGGCACGCCTTGGGGCGCCCAGCAATTCCCATAGTCAGGCGTGGCAACCCACTGCCCCATCGGCTGGAGATCCTGTTGGAACGTGGCGGGGTCGACCTCGTTGCCCTGGGCCTCGGCGGCGCTAGTCACATCGCCGACCATGGGCCCGGCCATGGGCGGTGCCTGTTCTGCATGAGCAACGGGAGGCTGAGAGGCTTGGGCGATCGGTGCCGGTGCCGCGGGCAGCGCGGTGGCGACGGAGCCAGTCTCCTGCGGCGCCAGGACCGCAGCGAGAGGGGCAATCTCGGCGGCCGGCGGAAGGGCCGGGGCGATCGATGTTACGGCAGGGGCGGCTGGGACCAGCGCACTGGCCATCGGCGGTGCAGGGACGACCGCAACGTTCGCGGCCACAGGCGGCACTGGAGCAGCGGTGGCGACCGCGGCCGGGTCCGGCCGCTTCGATTCCTGCAATAACAGCGATCCGGTCAGTCCGGCGATCACGCCGATACAGAGTAGTAGCGCCGAACACGCGATGATCAGCGGAGCGGTAACCTGCATCTCACTGCGCATAAAGGCCTCTCAATCAGCCTCTCGTGACCGGGCGGGCGCGATGCAACTTAGCCATCTCACCTGCCACCTATACAGCAGGACACGGCAGAGGCTGTGTCGGTTAGGCCAGGGTGACATTTTGCCGCACGGGCAACCCGGAGGTCCGATGGGATCGGGCCTTACACCTTAAAGAACACCTGTGGGCCCACTGCAAAATGCTGGCAGAGCGCAGCGATGTTCGACTGGCTCAACTTGCGGCTATAGTGGATTATCTTGGTTCCCAAAGACCGGTTGCCGAGAACTCGGCCCAGATCGGAAGCGTTCATGTTGTGTTGCCGCATCAGCAGGAGAAGGGTCTCGACCGGGTCCAACTTCTGAGTATTGATCGGGTGCGGCTCCTCAAAATTCTCGATGGTGTTGGACAGCAGTTCCAGATAGTCGTTCTGGTCATCGGTTCGCTCGGAAAGCACGGCCAGGCGATCTGCCATCTCCATTGCGTTGTCCAGATCCACTTCGTCACGAATTGGACGGATTGGATATTCCGCATAGAGTTCCGCCAGAATCGCCGGAAGAGGATTCGCGTTGGTATGTGTAGTGTGCCTCATAGTTCCTGCTTCCAGTGGTTTTTGTCGTATTCCCCGTGGGTCATGATTCTCAGCACGAAAATCCGCGGGTAGTCGTAATGAATGGCAGCGACGAGGCGGTATTTGTTGTTGTGAATGTCAAACACTGCCACCGTGTTTCCACTCTGTACCTTCACAAAATCAACCGCTGCTCCAAAGGACCGCTTCACCTCTGCCGCATTCTTCCACTGAGCCGAATCAGTTATGTCATACCACTGCGTCAGCGGCTTCTGAGCATCAGCCTGATGTGGCACCTGCCAGAATCGCCTCAGCTTGGTGTGGCTAATGATTCTCATCCCGATGCGTACATTATGTACTCGTCTTGGCTCGATGTCAAGCTGGCCGTGAGAGTAGTTGTCTTGCGCCACGAGTGATGGCGATGGCCGTCCCTCGGGGTCGGCCTTGTGAAATGCACCATGCCGTGGCGGGTATGGCCTGAGTCGCTTTCCTCATTCCGCGGCGTCGCTGCTGTCAGTGGGGGCAGGTGCCTCGGCGGGGGCGGCGGGAGAGCCAGCCGCCGGCGTGGGCGACTTCAGATTCAGTTGATGCTGGCGCACCGTCTGGTCGATGGCATTTGGCGATGTGTAGATGCCGATCTGCAACTGCTGGTTCCACAGGCGCACCTGTGCCCGCTCGATGTCGCGGTGAATCTGGCTGGACTGAAAGCCCAGATTCATCCGCTGCTGGCGAAGCTCCAGCATCGCGGCGGCGATCAGCACGGCAGTCAACAGGCAGATCAGCAGTTTGACCATAAGAAATCGGGGACGGGACATTGATCCCGTCCCCGCTCGATTGGTATCTTATCGAAAACTCACAAGACTTTCTTCTCCGGCAGCTTCAGTTTCATCCCGATCTGCAGCTTGTTCGAACCCTTGAGCACATCCTTGTTCAGCGCCAGGATTTCCTTGGCGGCATTGATGTCGTGGCACTGCTCGGTCGCGATGCGCCAGAGGCTGTCATTGGCCTTGACGGTGTAGGTCTTGATGTTGCCCGCGGCGGCTCCCGCGCTGCCGGTGGGCCGTGTCGTTGCCGATGCCATCACCGCTTCGCCGACCGTGGAAGTCGCGACGGTGTTCTGCCCGGCCGACGGGGCCGGCGGGATCACATACACCTGGCCTACCACGATCCTGTCCGGCGTACGCTGCAGCGAAGGATTGGCCTTGCTGATCAGGTCTCGCAGTTCCTTGGTGTTCTTCCCATAGTACTTGTACGCCATCTTCGACACCGTGTCGCCAGCCGCGGCCTTGTGCTCACGCTTCGGCGCCGTGGCGTCGGTCACGGCCGACAGGCGGGTTGGGCCGACAGGCAGCGGCGTCACGACCGGAGCCGGCTCAATGAGCCTTATCGGCGGCAGGGCGGTGGTTGTTGTGCGAGGGTCCAGGGCGATGATCTCAGTCGGCCGGCCGCGCTCAGCACCGGGCGCCGAACTGATGCCGACTATCGCTGTGCCCGACTCCACCGGGCGCGGCGCGGTTTCAGACCGCGTCGGAACCTGCTCGGGCGGCAGCACGTCGCCCGGCGGGGTGATTTGGATGTTCTTGTTTGGGTTGTAACCGCCAGGCGTCGCCAGCGAGTCGCCGACGCGCGTCCCGATGCCAACCATCTCCTTGGACATCTGCGGGTTGGTGGCGCTGGTCAGGTGATCCGAGAGCAGCACACCGATCACGATGATGAAAGCCAAGCCAACCAGTAGCCCGATCTTCGTTTCGCGTGTCATAGCTTACCTCGCCGCTTCTGGGGCCACCGCCGAGCTTTCCTGCTTCGGCAGCAACCCTCCTCCGGTGCTTCCCTTTGCGATCCCGGCCCGCACCGGCATCGCCACATTGCTGTTTCCTCAAACCGGTTTAGCGGCAGATCATACCTTAACCGCTACACGCAGTTTTGACGAGCGTGACCGGGGGTTATCGACAACCTCGCGGTCGCCAGGCCCTACCGGCTTCTTTGTCACAATCTCCAGCAGGCCATCCTGCTGCGCTTTGCGAAATGCCAGCTTCACAATCCGGTCCTCGGTCGACTGGAAACTGATGATCCCCAGCCGGCCACCTTGTTTCATCACTCCCGGCGCATCATTCAGCAGCGCCTGGAGGTTTTCCGTCTCGTGATTCACCGCCATCCGCAGCGCCAGAAACGTCCGCGTGGCCGGGTCGATCATCTCGCCAGGCCGGCGCCCGATGGCACCACGCACAATGTCCGCCAGTTCGCCGGTCGTGGTGATCTTCGCCCGCCTTCGGGCCTCACCGATCGCCCTGGCGATCCGTCTCGAAAACCGCTCGTCGGCCAACTGAAACAAAATGTCGGCGAGTTTGCCTTCTGGCAGCGAATGGATGAGGTCCGCCGCCGTCTGGCCCGACGACTGGTCCAGTCGCATGTCCAATAGCGCATCCTGAGCGAACGACAATCCGTAATGCGGGTCGAAGAGCTGATTCGTACTCAAACCCAGATCCGCGAGAATTGCGTCGGCCGCGGACACCTCGGCCTCTTCCAATACCTCCCGCAACTGCGAGAAGTTCGCATGAAACAGACGCACCCGGCATGGTGCATCCTGCAACCGTTGCCGGGCGTAATCCAGATTCCGCTCGTCGGTGTCGATACCGATCAGCAATCCATTGCTGCCGAGCCGTTTAGCGACTTGCGTCGCATGTCCGGCCCGTCCGAGCGTACAGTCCACAAATGTCTGCCCCGCCTGGGGGGCAAGCAGGTCCAGAACCTCGTGCATCAGCACCGGCTCATGACCTGTTTGAGGCAGTTCCATCGACGCATCCCTGCCGTATCACGGGCGTCCATGCCTGTGCGGGACATCCTGTCCCACGGGAACCACTTCAACAGCCGCATCCATGCGGCCAATAAAATCTCCAACTACCGGGCATCCTGCCCCACACAGCGGACATCATGTCCGCCGCCGCGAAATCCGGAACCCGAAATCTCAGATCTCCGATCTGAAATCTCGAATCTCAAATCCGTAAGCTGGCCATCCTGGCCCACCCTGGCCGCCTCCATGCGGCCGCATCTACTTGCAAACACAATCTTTACAGCTACGATAGACGAGAAGTCGGGTATCCGTTCCCCCTCACTACTAATGAGGGCCCCGTCCATAGGACGGCTTCTCGGCCACCGCGTGATTCGCTTCGATCTCCGGGAGTCCTCGGGCGACACCTTTTTACAGGTGTCGCCCGATGAACTTCCACGTGAGTGCGAAAGGCCCTTCCTCCGTGAAGCAACCTTCCCACTGACAATCCATTGTCGCTGCCACGAACATCCTGTTCGTGTAAATCTCTCGGGCATCCTGCCCGTTTCTCGTGCCGCGTCAGTAAGCTTCCTGCTGCGCAACCTGATTCGGTTTCGTGCCATTCGGTGGCTCAGCCACCGGCCAGCACCTGTTGCGCCTGACGGTCTTTCTCAGCCTGGGCGACGATCTCGGCATAGATCGCAGCCTGCTGCGTTTCCCATTCCGTCCGATTCCACAGTTCCAAGTGGTCTCGGCTACCTACCAGCGTCACTTCTCTTCCCAGCCCAACCTGCTTGAGCTTCTGCTCGGGCAACACCACACGCCCTTGCTTGTCCCAGTCCAGCTCATCCGTGAGCGCAAAAAACCGCCGGTTCATCGCCTGCTGCTGGGGCGTCGGATTCAGCGTGGCTTCCATCTGCCCGGCCAGCGTGTCGTAATACTTCTTGCCGTACAGCCACAAGTGACCATCCACGCCAACATTCATGAAGAAACCGTGTCCATCCACTTCGGGCTCCATCACCTTGCGGATTCCCGCAGGGATTAACAGCCGATTCTTTAAATCGACTGTCAGCGCAGACGAACTTCGAAATACCGCAAAAGCCACTGTTGCTCCCAAAGCCCATGGTCGCGACCCACGTATCCTAGCACGCTCATGCACCACTGCAAGGTATTTCTCTCCATTTTATTCCATTTCTCGCCACCGATAGCCGCTTCCATAACATAAATAACTGTAAACTATGAGTTTACGGGATTTATAAAAACGAGAGAAATCTCGACAAGAATCTGTTTTCGCCGCCGAAGTTGCCAGTATCCCTCATGAGGCTCGCCGCTCCCCATGGCCTACCAAAAGTGCCTAAATCCCTACAAAACAAGCGTATACCGCTCTCCAACCCCTGATAACCCGCAAAAGTGCCCCAATCATACCGCGACGGCGGGGTGGAAAGTGGAAATCCAGGCAATCGTCCCAAAGTAGGCAGGCCGCCCCGGCCTGCTATCCCGCCCATCGACCACACCCCTGTTGATTTCGCCAGTGACCCGTGCCCCCGCCACCCCGCTTGCGCGTGTAGGTTTTGGCACGAGCCAGCGAAAACGGCCGAAAGCTCGTGGTTGCCTGCGCGCTGGCGCAGGCCTCGGACGCCGGCTTTTCCGGGGATTCGGCGAGACGTCTGGTTGCCTTCCAACAAAATCTACACGCGCAAGCCGTCACCCCGCGGGCCCCAGTGCCCCGATCCGCCGCCAGGCATCCCGCCCCACCACGATTTACACAAAGGAAATCACACCAGCATGGTGGCTCGGCGGTGCTGTGACCTGCGGTCAGCACCATTTACGCACGCCCTACTCGCGTTCGCGGTAACATCACGCCGGTCGCGAGAAATATCCGCGCGACGCATTGCAGGATGGCAAGATGAACTGCGTCTGGTTGGCCCCGGCCGATTACTCGGCCGGGGCTCCCGCGGACCCGTACGTGCACGCATTACTGCATACGGTTCTTCTGACCGTGGTTTTGCTGCATGAGCAGTCACGTGCACCGCTCACGCATTCGACGTCCGCTTCCGCGAACTGCTAGCCGACACCGTTACGTTGATACGCTTACGGGCGTCGAAGCACCCAGCGTATTTCCCGATGCCGATTCCACGTTCAGGCGTCCGAAACTCGCCTTAACGCTCCGTTCGACATGGCCACGGCTACAGGAACGACCGTGACTTCATCGATGAACTTTCGAGGCTCAATCACATGGCTTGGCAACT
>JBBQTU010000012.1:0-36139 GCA_038213005.1 Tepidisphaerales bacterium
TCTGGAGCGTGGGAATCTGCTGGGAAACGTGCGCAAAGTGTACGGCTCGTTCAAAGCTCTGGCCCGTCGGTTGGCCGAAAGCCTGCGCTTTGAACTCATCGAACCGTGGGCCGACGATCCGGCCCTCTGCCGCAGGATGCAGATTCGCCTGAGCTCCGCCTGATCGGGCCGGTCTGCGCTGTCGCTGTCTTCCAGAACGTCTCCGACCATTCCACCCCGCCCCTTGGCCGACATTGGCCGGCGAAGCCTTCTTCGCTGCGCCTATACCGCCACCTCATTGCTTCGCTCTACCCTCACAGGCCTACCAGATCAGTTGTTCTTCAAGGCTGGGTTCATGCCCTCGCTGATTGACTTGCCAGGACTCTGCGGGGTAACATCTGGTTGGGCAGTCTTGAGGTCGCGAGTGATTCAGAGGCAGGCCGCCTCATCATGCGGCCGAGACTGCTGTAAAAGGAGGTTCATTCATGCCGACCGCGAAGGAACTCTTGTCCGCGAAGGAAGTGACGGGGGTCATCACTGTGAACGCCGAACTGAGCGTGCAGGATGCCTGCAAGCTAATGCGGACACATCGGATCGGATGCTTAGTCGTTACCAGCGGGCCGCATAAAATCGAGGGCATCTTCACCGAGCGCGACGTGGTTAACCGGCTGGTTGCCGAGGACAGGGACGCGTCGGACACTAAGGTCGGCGAGATTATGACGCGCGATGTGATCGTTGTCGAACTGGACCGCCCTTTCGAGGAGATCGAGGCGATCATGAAGCAGAATCGCATCCGCCATCTGCCGGTCGCCGGCGACAGGGAGTTACTCGGGCTGCTCTCGATCGGCGATGTGATGGCGCACGACGTTTCGACGAACAAGCAGATGGTGCACCACCTGACCGAGTATATTTACGGTCGGAACTAGCCGAACGCCCGGGAGAAATCTCTGCCCATCCGCTGTTCCTCGGTTAGTGACAGGATCCTCAGTATGGAGGTTTTATCATGAAACTTGTCAAACGAATCCTGGCTGGACTGAGTTTTAGATCGGATACGCAAGCCGTGATGGAAGTGGCTTGCGTACTTGCCAGGAAACTTGGGTCTGAGGTCACCTTGCTGCATGTGATCCCGCCGGTGTCTTCATTTCCCTTCCCCGGGGAATACGGTGACGTGGGCACGCTCGTGGCGCTCGGGAAAAAGGAGTCGGCTGAACGGCTTGCCGAGTACAAAGCACGCTTGGAGCAGGAAGGGGTGTCCGCAGGCGAACCGGCGATCCTTGAAGGAGTTGCGTTTGACAGAATCCTCACTCAAGCCGACGATATCGATGCTAATCTAATTCTGGCCGGGTCGGGTTCGACGGAAGCGGAGAAGCAAATAGGTCTCGGAATCACCGCCGAGCGCCTTTGCCGCAAGTCTTCCCGGCCCGTATGGCTGGTCAAGCCTGAATCCAAAGTGACTCCCAGTTCCGTTCTCTGCCCCGTGGACTTCTCCGAGCCGTCGGCGCGCGCCCTTAGAAACGCAATCTTCCTGTCCCGCACATTTGAGGCGCAGTTGACTGTGGTGACCGTCGTGCCGCCGGTTTCAACGCTCGACAGTTGGCTTGGCTGGAAGAAGGACGCGGTCCAACCGACACAGGCGGATCAACACCAGCGTGCCTTCGACGATTTTCTCGGGCCGTTCGATTTCCATGGCGTTGTATGGCGCAAGTTGGTTCGGCATGGGCCACCGGATCGCGAGATTCTGGCTGCAGTGGTGGATTTTCAGGCCGATCTGATCGTCATGGGATCGGTGGGACGCACGGGCCTTCCGCGCATCCTGCTCGGCAGTGTCGCGGAACGCGTGCTTCAGGCGATGCCGTGTTCGATGGTCCTCCTGAAGGCAGAAGACACCTTCCGATTGCAGGCGACCGACCAATTGACTGATATCGAGAGCCACTTTCGACACGGCACGGAACTGCTCAAGCAGGGATTAGCCGAGGAAGCGGTGCGGCATTTCCAGCATTGTGTGTCGGTTAACGTCATGTTTGCCCCAGGCTGGGAAGCGCTCGCCGACTGCCACGAGCGCCTCAAGGACTCCGCGCGTGCGGAAGAGTGCCGCAGCCAGGCGAAACAGTTGCGAGAAACCCTGAGTTGGTGCCGGATCGAGGCAGATATTCGCTCCAAGCACCCGCTTTGGCGCCGCGGCAGATGACCGACGCCCTGGTCGCGCAGTTAAGAGATCGATGATTTCGTAAGGGCTGCGACCGGTGTCATTTTTCGGACCAGCATCGGCTACTGGCTGTTAACCAAGCCGGAGGATTTCTCCGGACAACGGTGGCCTAACCAGAGAATCGTAGACTGAGGTAGCAAACATGCAGACTCTTCTCGGCCACCATTGGCATCACCTGCCCGGTGAGGAAGTTCTCCAACTATTGGAGAGCGATGAGGGAAGCGGGCTGGACCGCTTCGTGATCGATGCTCGGCAGGCGCACTTCGGGCTGAATGTCATTTCGGAGAAGCGCAAACAGGGACCGTTGCTGCGTTTCTTGCTCCAATTCCATCAGCCGCTCATCTACATTCTTCTTTTGGCGGCAGTCGTGACCGGCGTATTCAAGGAATGGGTCGATTCTGCCGTGATTCTCGGCGTGGTCGTAATCAATGCCATCGTCGGCTTCATCCAGGAAGCGAAGGCCATGGGAGCAATCGCGGCCTTGGCCAAGTCCATTGCGAGTGAAGCCACGGTGATTCGAAGTGGACAGAAGACGCGGCTGCCAAGCTCTTCGCTGGTGCCGGGAGACGTTGTTCTTCTGCAATCGGGCGACAAGGTGCCGGCCGACCTGCGCCTTCTACGCACCCGCGAGCTTCAGATCGACGAATCCTCGCTGACGGGCGAGTCCATGCCGGCGCAAAAAGCCGATGTGGTCCTGCCAAAGGGTGCGAATCTGGGGGACCGCACGAACATGGCCTATTCTTCGACCCTGGTTACGTTTGGCACAGGAACCGGGGTCGTGGTCGCGACCGGCGACCACGCTGAGATTGGGCAGATCTCGGACATGATCTCCTCAGTCGAGGTCCTCGATACCCCGCTCATGCGAAAGATCAAGAAGTTTAGCAATCTGCTGCTCGTGGTGATTCTCGCTTTGGCGGCGGCCATTTTCGTTATCGAAATTCTACGTGGCAAGAATTGGCTGTTTACCTTCAAAGTGGCAGTGGCTCTCGCCATCGGGGCGATTCCCGAGGGCTTGCCTTCCGCCATGACCATCATAATGGCGATTGGGGTCTCGCGCATGGCCCGGCGAAATGCGATCATCCGCCGGCTTCCTGCTGTGGAGACTCTGGGCAGTGTCACGGTCATCTGTTCCGACAAGACAGGCACCCTGACAAAGAACCAGATGACCGTGCAGGAGGTCTTGGCGGGCGGACTGCTCTACGAGCTGGGCGGCACCGGATACGATCCCAGCGGGCAGGTTCGCCAAAGCTCCCCAGGGGAGGTCCAAGGGGCATTCGCCTTGAGCGAGTGCTTGCGCGCAGGCCTACTCTGCAACGACGCTGCCTTGGTTCAAAAGGACGGCCTCTGGCAGGTCCAGGGAGATCCGACCGAGGGCGCGCTTCTGGTCGCCGCCCTCAAGGGTGGCTTGAAGCAGCAAACCGAACGCGACTCGTTCCCTCGAATCGACGCCATTCCCTTCGAGTCCCAGCACCAATACATGGCCACGCTCCACGATGCGGGGTCGGGGAAAGCGCCATGGGCGTACCTGAAGGGCTCTGTTGAATCGATATTGCCGAAATGCCGAGCCAGGCTTCTGCCAAACGGCGACGAGGGATCGCTCGACTCCGCAGAAATCCACCGCGCGACGAATGCGCTGGCCGGTAAGGGCCTGCGCGTGTTGGCTTTCGCGAGAAAGACACTGGCGCCGGATGCGAGGTCCATCGGGCACGACGATGTCGCCGCTGGTCTGGTGTTCTTGGGCCTCCAGGGGATGATTGACCCGCCCCGCCCTGAAGCTGCCCAGGCCGTTGCCACGTGCCAGAGGGCCGGGATCCAAGTGAAGATGATCACCGGCGACCACGCCAAGACTGCGGGGGCCATCGCCCGGCATTTGAACATCGCCGACGTTGACGGAGCCGACGGCACCGAAAACATCGTCACCGGCCAGCAGTTGGCTTCCCTTTCCGACGACGACTTGACCGAGCTCGTTCCGCGGACGGCGGTGTTCGCGCGGGTCAGCCCGGAGCACAAGCTGCGGCTTGTCCAGGCGTTGCAGGCCCGGGGCAACGTTGTCGCGATGACCGGCGACGGAGTCAATGACGCTCCGGCGCTGCGCCGTGCCGATATCGGAGTTGCCATGGCCCTCGGAGGCACCGAGGTTGCCAGGGAAGCCGCAGATATGGTTCTGACGGACGACAACTTCGCTTCGATCGAGTCGGCGGTCGAGGAGGGCCGCGGGGTCTTCGATACCCTTCTGAAGTTCATTGTGTGGACCCTGCCCACCAACGGAGGAGAGGGTTTGGCCCTCCTATTGGCGGTATTCCTGAACACCGCATTGCCACTGCAGCCGGTCCAGTTGCTGTGGATCAACATGACCACCGCGGTCTTCCTCGGAATGATGCTCGCTTTTGAGCGCCCGGAGTCTGGAATCATGCTTCGTCCTCCGCGCGATCCTACCGTCTCGCTGCTTACCGGCAGCCTTCTGCGGCGAATGGCCCTCGTTTCCGCGCTGCTCTGCGGGGGCGCCTTTGGACTGTTCAAGTACGAACTCGCCCACGGTGCCTCCAAGGAGCAAGCGTGGACGGTCGTAACCGCGGTGTTTATTTTTGGAGAAGCATTCTATCTTCTCAACTGCCGCTCCCTCACTCGATCCGCATTTTCCTTGGGTCTCTTTTCGAATCCCTGGATTTGGGGAGGCATCGCGGCGATGACATTGTTGCAGCTTGCCTTCACCTATGTCCCGACGATGAATGTGCTTTTCAACTCAGCACCGATCGGCATGGGGGCCTGGCTTCGGGTTCTCGGAGTCGGACTGGTGATCTATGCCGTGGTCGGAATCGAGAAGTGGCTTGTTGTGCGGTCATGCAACCGGAGCAGGTAGTTTCGTGACGATATAGACAATTTGGTTCTCCCACGAAGTTTGTCTTGACTGCTTCCGGCAACCAACGTTTTGGAAAGCGAGGCGCGGTAGTGAAACGTTTCAAGAACATCTCGCTGGTTTTCGAGTGCGATCAACCGACACTCGAACGCGCGACTACGTTGGCGAAGGACAACCGGGCCAAGTTGACAATCGTGTATCCGATCAAGGACCTGGCCTGCGGATCGAAACATTTGATGGTCGGGGGCAAGTCGATCGATGTGCCGACGCTCGTACGGCAAGAACTCCAGGCGCGATTGAAAGAGGCAGCTAGCTCCGTGCGGTTGCTGGGCGTGAGGCCGGAAACGCAATTGCTGGTCGGCGATCCATCCCTGGAGATCATTCGGGACGTCATCGAAAACCGGCGGGACCTGGTGATCATGACCGCCGAGGGGAAAGGCGGCCTGACGCAGAGATTATTCGGCAGCATTTCGAAGCACCTGATGCGCAAATGTCCTGTCCCCCTATTTGTCATGAAGCCTGGGCGGCGTAAGCAGTTTCACCAAATCCTGGCGGCGATTGATCCCGCGGTGACCGGGGACGCTCGCGACACGCTCAACGGCGCCATTCTCGAATTGGGAATGTCCTTATCCGCTCGAGAAGATGCCGACCTGCATATCGTCAACGCCTGGACGCTTTGTAGTGAGTACATACTGAGGGGACGTGGCGGAATGTGCGACGAAGATGTAAATCGCTTGGTGAGTGACGAGGAGCAGAGACGCCGCCGTTTGGTGGAGGCGCTACTGACAAGGCATTCGGTATCGGCGCACCGGTTGCATCTGCCCAAAGGAGATGCCGCCGACGTGATTCCGCGCCTGGTCAGCAAGTTGACAATCGACTTGCTGGTCATGGGCACCGTTTGCCGGACTGGCATTCCAGGTTTCATCATTGGCAACACGGCGGAACGCGTGTTGGACGTCGTCGATTGCTCCATACTCGTGGTCAAGCCGGAGGGTTTTGTCTCGCCGGTTGCACCACTGATCTCCTTGGGAGCAAGGAAGTAACTTGAAGTGCTCAAGCATGACTGCTCGTGGTTGGTAAGGCTGAAGCAGCGACTGGCGTGTCGGCTGTTGGCCCGCCTGTATCCCGAATTGGCGGCGGTCAAATTGGAGGCGTGGCATCTCCGCCGAGACCGGTTCTTGCAGTGGGCAGGAGGCACCTTCCGCGGCGGTAACGGCTGAACTAGGCAAGAGCATCCCTGGGTTATGCGCCGTTCTGCGGTAACGCGGGCGGCACGACGCCGGCGGGCGGGTGCTTCAGGGCCGATTTGAACTAAGCTACACCCAACGGACCCAGTAGGGAGCGTTTCTTGCTCTGGCGAGCCTCCATGCGTCGGAGAATGTCGTCAAGGGCTCGGACCGTTGCGATGATATGAGGGCCCTTGTTCAGCATCACGCATTCGGCACGGTTGGCCATGGCAGCGTCGGTAACCTCGGCACGAGAGGGAGCTCCCTCCTTCGCCATGTTCTCCAGCACCTGTGTCGCCCACAGCACGGGGATGTGAGCGGCCTCACAGATCCAGAGGATCTCCTCCTGGATTTCCGGTAAACGCTCGTATCCACATTCGACGGCAAGATCCCCGCGAGCGATCATGACGCCATCACAAGGACTGAGCATTGACGCAAGGAGCAACTCGGGCAGTCGCTCAAATGCATTGCGCGTCTCTATCTTGAGGATGATTCCCAGGTGCTGGCCGCCCAGGCGGAACAGGTGGGACTCCAATGCATCCACATTCGCCGGCGATCGCACAAAGGAGTAGCCCACCATGTCGGCCAACGCCACCACGGATTTCAGGTCTTCGATATCCTTGGGAGTCAGCGCCGGAAGTTGAAGTTGAGTATCGGGAAGGTTGATTCCTTTGTCGGCGCGGAGTTTCTCACCCCGGGGACGTGCTTGATTGACCTCAATCACCACATGGTCCGGCGTCACGTCCAGCACCACGCCAGCGATCTTCCCATCATCCAAGAGGATCCTTTCACCGGGACGCAAGTCGCGAAACACCTCCGGGAGGGTGCAACCGATACAGGCCGGGGCCAGCAAGTTGCCGTCGCGCCCCTGCACCGAGGGACGGCCGGGCTCAAGCGACTGTGTCAGAACCAGGCGATCCCCTTTCTTGAGCAGGATGTGCTGGTCTTGGGGCGGCAGCGGCCCCACCGTGGAATCCGCACCAGGCAAGTCCGAGGGATTGGCAGGTTTCAGGCTTAATCGGGTACCGGTTGTCACATATGCCGTTCGATCTGCTTCCGCCCAGCGGAACTCTCCAACCGCCTTCGTGATTTTGAGCAGTCGGAATCGGTTTCGCGCGTCCCTGAAGGTAATCTGGTCTCCGACCTTCGATTGGGCCAGCCACGAACCCGGAACGGGGAGCGCAGATGCTGCACACTCCGGTGCTGGCACCGGAGTTCCCGATGGGTACAGCCAGATCGGAGCCGGCGCTGTCACCCGGCCGTAGGAGTCGCGCCGGGGGCGCCACTTCACGACCTCCGGCCCGGCGGCGAGGGGGCCGGTTCGAAGCTTAGGACCGGCCAGATCCATCAGAATCCGACACTTCCTATTCAAACGCCGCTCAATCTCGCGCACGTTCGCAACCATCCTTTGCCACACATCTGGATTATCGTGGGCGCAGTTGATCCGCGCGCAGTCCATGCCGTTGGCCAGCAGCGCCTCGATCAAGGCCGGATCTGTCGCCGCCTCGGTGGGCATGGTGACCATGATTCGCACGCTACGGTTTTCCGGTTTGGGGCCGAGAAGATCCTGCGTATGCTTCTCCAGCAGCTTCTTCCCTTGCGTGTAGTCGGCGTACACGGTGCCGCTTGAAACGTCGTCCAGCGACTGTCCCGCAAACCGGAGCAGCGCGCGCAGCACCGCCTCGATGTTGGCCATGACATTCGCCTCCGCGCGACCCAAGGACGAGAGTCCCCAGGCAGAGAGCCTCACCTGCAGCGGGCGGAGGTCGTGACGACGAAGTGCCAGATAATGCACCAGATTTCTCGCGCTCGCCTGGTAGGCGGGGTGGAGGCGTTCGATCTGCGCGATCTTGGCGGACTCGTCATCCAGCATCGCCGCGCGGATTGCCTTCAGCTCAGCGATCAGCCGCCCAAACTCCGTAGTCTCTGATTCTCTGTTCATAGTCTGCTTCCGTTCCAAATTCTAGGCCGTGAAAAGGTGGCGCCGACATTCCGTCGTCGCGAGTACGCTCCCTCTGGGCTGAAGGATGCCACCGCGTTGGGGCTTCAAACGTCACCGTATCTACGCCCGCGACCACTCAACCATGCCAATCCAGTCGGCAGTTTGCCCCCGTGTCGTGGACCTCGCCTGGATGGGGCGCGTCGCTTGGACCCCTCCCGCGAAACCCTGCGCATCTACCCCTTTTCGAGCTTCGATCCCCGGGCTCTCCCGGCTGTTTCGAGTTTCGACCTTGGGATTTCGGATTTCCCTGCCTCCGGCGGGGCAGCGGCCAATTAGTCGAGCCAGTCTTTGCGTTTCAGTCGCTCGGGAACGTACTCCTCGGTGACGTAGCTGATGTCCTTGGTTATGAGCGATTCGACTTCCATCTTGAAGCCGTTGATGAGCATGCGTTCGATTTCCCGCTGCCAGCCCTTGTGGTCTTTGAACCAAGGATAGGCGGCGATTTCGCGGGCTCGCTTCTTGTCGTTGTCATTGAGTTCGATTTGGACATCGTCGCTAAGCTTGCATCGGTCGTAGTCAATGGCGCGGATGCCGATAAACTTGGCATCCGGAATGGCCAGGCGCTCGGACTCAAAAGCCAGGCTGATCGAGCCTTGCTTCAGGACGGAGTAGATGTAGTGGCCCCACGGGTCGCAATCCAGCAGACAGTAGATCGGTAGCCCATATTCCTGGTTGAGCCGCTTGAGCAGGCGGCGGACACCTCGCGGAGGCTGGCCCGCGCCTTCCGTGAGGATACAGTTGTGCTTTTCCCAGAAGCGATCTTCATTGAAGCGGCTCCAGACTGTTCCCTTCTCAACGTGCAGTACGAACTTTGCGTCGACCTTCTTGAATTGGATGACATCGCTCTCGACGATGCTGGGAACGGCATACCCGCCGCTGCCCATACGGCGGCAGTCGATTTCGTCGCCCGAGTCGATGACGGTGATGTTACCAACCATTGTGCCGGCCTTCTTGGCGAAGACATGCAGTTCCTCTCGCAGGGCACCGAGCGAGACCTCCAGGTCCTCCAGCACCGTGTCGGACTCGTCCTGGGTGGCGAAGGTCTTCTCGCCCTTGGTGCCCTGAATGGTGTGCAAGCCCTTGTAGAACACGCCACGCAGGCTCAGGGTTTTCTCGGCATCGATCAACTCGCGGATACTGTTACCGTGCAGCATCGTCTGCATGAACTGCTTGGCCTGGTTGAGGTTGAACAGTTGGCGCTCGCTGGTGGCATCGCCCATTTCCAGGATGCCGCGTTTCTTGTTCCAAAGTGTATTCGTACGGGTGCGGGCGGGAATCGAGAGGGTGATGTCCTTGCCCTTGAAGGCGGACGTGGAGACGTCGTTGGCCATCGCCACGACCTTCTTCATCGTCAGCTCGTCGCGATTCTTGATGCGCTTACTGATCGCGGCCTTGCTCATGTCCGTTTTGGTTTGTTTTGCCATGGTGTACTCGTCCGTGCTATTAGAAGAGTCCTTCTTCGTTGTCCGACGCCTTCGCACGCTTCTTGCGTGGAAGGCTGGTCAGAGGGACGCGATCGGAATCAGGCGCTTCGAGGTCGGTGCTGGTGGAGGCGATGGCGGGGGCGGCGGGTGTGGCGGCTGGCTGGGCCTGGACGAGGTGGGCCGCCCGGCTTTCGACCATCACGATGCCCTCATCGCTCTTAAGGTCCTCATGCTCATCCTTGCGAATGGCGTTTCCATCCTCGTCCAGTTCGGTGTCGGCAATGGCCGTGCGCTTGCGGGCCTCGGTGAGGAGGCAGTCGTAGAGCTGCTTGGTGTCGGTGCCGTTGATGGCGTGGATCGCCTTGGCGATCTCGCCAATATAGCGTTCAAAGACATCGCGGCGAGCGGTCTCCCGCTGCATCTTCTGGCGCTTGCGGAGGTAGATGCCGATCTTGCGGCCACACTCCATCAGGGCCAGCTTCATCTCCTTGCGGATCTCATCATAGTCGGCGATAGCTTCCTTGGATTCGCTGGTGAACGGCACCCAGACGGATGCCATGTGGATCATGATGACCAGTGGCCCGGTGGGCAGTCCGCCACGGGGCTGGGAGAGGTTGTAGTTGCGCCAGCCGGTTTCGGCCACGGCCTTGAAACTCGAGCAGGCCGATTGTTGGAAAAGCAACGGGACGCGATTGGCGAAACGGATGACACGCGCGGTGTCATTGGCCGGCAACTCGCCGCCGAAGGCGATGGCGGCTTCGATCTGGAACGGCCGGCCACGATAGACATCAGGCTCTCGGGAACTGGCGGCGTAGAACTCGGCCTTGACGCCCTTGAGCAGGCCGGCCAGCAGTTGGCGGACGCCGATAGGTGCGAGGCAGTCAGTCGGCGGCGGGGGAAGCTTGGCCTCCTGGAACTGCTTGAACAGTTTTTCAACCTGCTCGGGGTCGAGGTCGCTGACTTTGGTGCGACTGTGCGCCCCAACGGCCTCGCAGAACTCGCCGGCGCGAACAGGACTGACACGGCAGAACTTTTCTTGAAGAAAGTTGTAGAGGGTGCCGCCGCCTTTGTTGGCATCTTCGAAATCGCGCATCATCTGGATCAGGATGCCCAGTTCGATGCCCTTGGGATGAGGCTGGATTTCCTTGGTTTCCGGCGGAGCCAATTGTGTGCCGCGTGGGAAGATGAAGACGCCATCCTGCTCGATGGTGGTGAGCGTAGGGTCCACCCCGGTTGGGGCGACGGCCGCGGGGGCGTCGGGTTCGTCAGCGGCCGGTTCGCCGGTTGCGGGGTCGGCGGCTGCCGCTGCGGTGGCGGTGACGGCCGCCCGCACAGAGCGCATCAGGAGCAGTTCATCCTGCTCATCGGCGCTGACGCGAGAGGGCGGCACGAAGACGATGCGAGCGTGCGGATTGGCGATGGCGGTGAGTTCAAGGAACTCATCGACGCTGGCCCGGCCCTTCTGATAGCGACCTTCGAGTTCGATGCTGACACTGGTGCCGGTGGGGTAGTCCTGGGGGTCCAGAAAGTCCGGCGCCCGGGTGCCGACGTTGATCGATTTGAATCGCTGCGGCGGGAAATCCTCAGTCTCATCATCGACCGTCACCTCGGCGCGATTGGTCTTTGTGTTCATCGCCAGTTCGATGAGATGGGCGGGCTTGTTGGCGCTGGGACGCGTGTGGATCACCATGGGCTTGCCGGTGGTGATCAGGCCGTACATCCCGGCAGCGCTGATGCCGATGCCCTGCTGGCCGCGGCTCATTTTCAGGCGGTGAAATTTGGATCCGAAGAGAAGTCGGCCGAAGACGTTTTCGACCTGGCGGCGAACGATGCCCGGGCCATTGTCGATGACAGTGACGCGGTAGCGGGACTGCTTGAGAGTGGCGGGGCGGTCGGGTTGGAGATCCTCGATAATGACGGTGACATTGGGGAGGATGCCGGCTTCTTCAGCGGCGTCGAGCGAGTTATCGACGGCCTCTTTGACGGTGGTCAGGAGCGACTTGCGGGGGTTGTCGAAGCCAAGCAGATGCCGGTTCTTGGCGAAGAATTCGGAGACTGCGATGTCCTTCTGTCGAAGGGCCATCGTCTCGGCGGTTTCGCGGCGGCCGCGGGCGGCGGGCGCAGCTAGTGCGGCGGGGGCAGCGCGGCCGGGAGGAGGATTCCTGGCAAGGGGCTCGGCCAGCGTCAGCGGACCGCGGGCGCTGCCTTCAAACAGACTTTTCTGGGCAACATTGGCCGGTTGTTTTCCCATCCCTGGGTCTCCTTATCCACAATCCCTAGTGCTGCGCGGCAGTATAACGCGAAGCGGTGGGGGGGCAAGCGAAACTCGCGAGAAGGTGGCGGGAGGCGTGCCTGACAAGCCGGGCAAGCACTAAATACGAAGCGCGAAATGCGAAACAACGCGGAAACGGAGGAAACTCGAAGCGGCAAACGCGGAGCGGCGCGGACATTGGGCACGTCGCCCGGATTTTCGGGCACGCCCGAGGTGGGCGGGCGGGCGGGGATCGCCGCTTCAGCTTACGCGGAGCAGGCGGTAGTTCTTTTTGCCGCCGCGGAGGACGATGGCCGTGGCGGCGATCAGGTCGGCGGCGTTGAGGGTGGCGCTGGCGTCGGTAATGACTATGTTGTTGACCGAAAGTCCGCCTTGGGCGAGCAGGCGGCGGGCTTCGCCTTTGCTCTTGGCAAGACCGGTAGCGACAACGGCGTCGAGCAGCGGCCAGCCGGCGGTGAGTTGAGCGGCGGGGATGGTTGTGGTGGCGACGCCCTGGGCGGCGAGGGCTTCGACCGCGGCGGCGTCGAGCTTTTCGACAGAGGCGCCGCCGTAGAGCGTGTTGCTGGCGGCGAGGGCCTGGGCGGTGGCGTCGGCTCCGTGAACGAGAGTCGTCATCTCGGCGGCAAGGCGTTTCTGGGCCAGACGCTTTTCGGGGGCGGCCTGATGCTCAACAAGCAGTGTCTGGATCTCGGCCATCGGCAGGAAGGTGAAGTAGCCGAGGTGTTTGGCAACGTCGGCGTCCTCGGTGCGCAGCCAGAACTGGTAAAAGTCGAAGGGCTTGGTGCGGTCGGCGGACAGCCAGATGGCGTTGCCCTCGCTCTTGCCGAATTTCTGGCCGGACGAAGTCGTTACCAAAGGCCATGTGAGACCGAAGGCATTGCCGCCTTCGCCTTCGAGTTTTCGGATCAAATCAATGCCGGCGGTGATGTTGCCCCACTGGTCGGAGCCGCCGAGTTGCAGGAGGCAATTGTGGTCTTTGAAGAGGCGATAAAAGTCGTAGCCCTGAAGGAGCTGGTAACTGAATTCGGTGTAGCTCATCCCTTCTTCGCTGGCCTCCATGCGGGCCTTGACCGAGTCCTTGGCGAGCATGTTGCCAATGCGGAAGTGCTTGCCGACATCGCGGAGAAAGTCGATGGCGGACATCGAGCCAAACCAGTCGAGGTTGCTGATGATGGTGGCGGGAACAGTGGGGTGGTTGAAGTCGAGGAACCGTTCAAGCACGCCGCGGACGCCCAGGACGTTGCTGGCGACGGTGTCTTTTGTGTGGAGTTGGCGCTCGTTGCTCTTGCCGGAGGGGTCGCCGATGAGGCCGGTGGCACCGCCGACGATGGCGATGGGGCGGATGCCGCTGCGCTGAGCGTGCATGAGGGCCATGATGCCCATGAAGTTGCCGACATGCAGGGAGTTGGCGGTCGGATCAAAGCCGGCGTATGCGGCGACGGTTCCTTTGGCGGTCAGATCAGCGAGGCGGGCATCGAGGTCGGGCTGGGAGACCTGCTGGAACAGGCCACGGGATTTGAGCTCGGCGAGAAACTTCATTGTTTAGATTCCTTAGGTACTACTTCCGCGACGGCCTGGCGGGAACTCGTCTTTTGGGTCCAGCGACAGCAGAAGCCGCGGGGTGGGCCAGCTTGAACTCCTCATCGAGTTTCTTGAGCAGGCGTCGATTGGAGAGGCGGGCAACGGGTCCCATCCGGTCGGTCAGGAGGGTGCCGTTGAGATGATCCAACTCATGCTGCCAGATGCGGGCTAGATAGCCGGTTTCAACGTCGTCGATGGGGTCGCCAGCGACGGTCTTTGCGGTCAGCCGAAGCGTGCGGAAACGCTCGACGTTGACGGTGAGGCCGGGCAAGCTGAGGCAGCCCTCATCCTGCTCCTCCAAGCCGTCGCCTTCGCTGAGGACGGGGTTCACGAGAACGCGGTCATCCAGCTCCTGACCGGTGGGGTTCATGACGAACAGGCGGACATTGACGCCCACCTGCGGGGCGGCCAATCCGACGCCCTTGGACTGTTTCATCAACTCAAGCATGCGATTGGCCAGGAGTCGCAGTTTGTCGTCAAACCGTTCGACGGGCTTGCTGGGCTGCTTCAGCCGGGGATCAGGCCAATGGATTATGCACAGGTTTTCGTACATCACTATCACCTCTCTGACGGCTGTTTACGTTAGAGTATTTGATTGACAGATTCAACCGCTTGCGATTGAATACACTTCGCGGTTGACGGGCCCAATCTGGCCGACAGGCTCATCAGCCAAATGGCATTGCCTGAACAACTTACGCTTTTTTGACGAAACGGGTTCCACTGTGGCGGAAATACCTCAAGGCTACCGAGACGTTCCAGAGGAAGACAGGAAGAAGGCGAAGGTCTTCTTTGATCGGGGGCGCACGGTTGCCGATACCGGCAACTACGATTACGCCATCGAGATGTATCTGCAGGGGCTGGCGGTGGACCCGGACGCGGTCGATGCGCACCAGGCGCTGCGGGATATTGCCATGAAGCGCAAGGCATCGGGCGGCAAGGGGATGGGCCTGTTCGAAAAGATGAAGTTGTCGCGGGCGGGTAAAGATGACCGCGACACGATGCTGCGGGCCGAGAAAATGGCGTCATACGATCCCGGCAACGCGGACCACCTGATGGCGGTGATCCAGGCGGCCTACAAGGCCGGATTCTACGACACGGTGCTCTGGCTGGGACCGATTCTGCAGAAGGCGAATGCGGATGGAAAGAATCCAGACGTCGAAAAATATATCAAGCTTCGAGACATCTATATTGAGCTGAAGCTGTGGCGCCTGGCGACCGATGCGTGTTCCGCGGCGTCGGGCTTGCGGCCTGACGACATGGACATGCTGAAGATTCTGAAGAATCTGGGCGCCATGGATACGATGGACAAGGGCGGCTACGAGAGCGGCGGCAGTTTCCGCGACAGCGTCAAAGACATGAGCGGGCAGAAGAAGCTGTTCGACCAGGACAAGGACATCCACGACAACGATTTTCTCCAGGAGCAGATCAAGGAGGCCGAGGCGCAGTACAAGGCCGATCCCAACGAACCCGGCAAACTGATGCGTCTGGTGGACTGCCTGGTGAAGACGGATCAGATGGATTGCGAGAATCGCGCCATTGAGTTGCTCCAGCAGGCGTTTGAGAAGACCAAACAGTTCCGCTTCCGTCTCAACCTCGGCAAAATAAAGATCGCACAGTTGCGCCGGCAGGAGCGAGCGGAACGGGTGCGATTGCAGCAGAATCCCGATGACACGATCATCCGCCAGCAATACGTGCAGTTTGTCAAAGAGAAGAACGAGGCGGAACTCAAGGAGTTCACGCTGTTCTCGGAGAACTATCCGACGGACATGACCTATCGGTTTGAGGCGGCAACGCGGATGTTCAATCTTGATCGTTTTTCTGATGCGATCCCGGTGTTTCAGCACGCGCGCAGCGATCCGAAACATCGGATTGACGCGTCGGCGCTGCTTGGCCGGGCGTTCCTGGGCGCCGGGTACACCGAAGAAGCAGTGGACACGTTGCGGGCGACGATTGAGGAGTACGAGATCAAGGGGGACCTGCGAGCCAAAGAGCTGCATTACTGGTATGCACGCAGCCTGGAGGCCAAGGCCGATGCCCCGGCAGCGCTCAAGAACTACAGCCAGGTCGCGATGTGGGATTTCAACTACCGCGACGTGCAGGCCCGCATTCGGAAGCTGCGCGGCGGGGGCGAAACGCCGCGGCCGGCGCAATAGCGTTAGCCGTGGGGCGGCGTCTGGACAAAGCCGCGGGGACCTATATACTGCGTGGCCCGTAAATAGCGGGTAAAGATCGGTATCAACAGGATTTCAGGAGCATCGAAGTGGCACATTCTCTGTCAGCCAAGAAGCGGATTCGTCAGAACGAAAAACATCGCGCCCGTAATCGCGCTCGCAAGGAAGCGATCAAGGTGCAGACCAAGGCATTTAACGCGTCTACCGCAGCCGGAGACGCAGTGAAGGCCGAGGTGGATCTAAACAAACTGGTGGCGAAGCTGGATCGGACGGCCGCCCAGCACACGATCCACAAGAACACGGCAGCGCGCAAGCGCAGTCGGCTGACCCGCAAGCTGAACGTTCTGAAGAAGACCGCCAGCAGCGTGAAGTAGGATTTCTCTCGTCGCGATTCCGCGGCGGCGCGGATCGCAGGGCGGCGGCCATGCCATGGGGCGGGGCGCCGGTGATGCAACCGAACGGCATCTGGTTTCAGGCGGCGGCAAGGCATGGGGCGGTTATCGCGCCGGCCGCCGCTGCGGGGAACCAGGTGCCGCATGCTTTTGCGCGGAGTTATTGGACATGGCCGACACCACCATCATGGAGAAGCTGGTATCGCTCTGCAAGCGACGCGGTTTCATATTCCCCGGCTCGGATATCTATGGCGGGCTCAATGGCACGTGGGACTATGGTCCCCTGGGCGTTGAACTGCTGCGGAACATTAAGAACGCATGGTGGCACGACAATGTCACAACCCGAGAAGACATTGTCGGGATCGATGCTGCGATTCTGATGCACCGGACGGTGTGGCAGGCATCGGGCCATGAGTCGAACTTCACGGATCCGCTGGTTGACTGCAAGGCGTGCAATGCGAGATTCCGTGCCGACCAGATCGCCGAGAGCCAGTGCCCCAGGAAGCCATCGAAGCATCCCGGTGAACATTCGGAATGCCAGCTCACCGAGGCCAGGAAGTTCAACCTGATGTTCAAGACGTTCGTGGGTCCGCTCGAAGAGGGGGCCACGATGGTCTATCTTCGTCCCGAGACCGCGCAGGGCATTTTTGTCAATTTCAAGAACGTCTGCGATTCGACGCGCATCAAGGTGCCCTTCGGGATTGCCCAGGTCGGCAAGAGTTTCCGCAACGAGATCACGCCGAAGCAGTTCATTTTCCGTTCCCGCGAATTCGAGCAGATGGAGATTGAGTTCTTCTGCCATCCGTCGACCAGCATGGTATGGTACGAGAAGTGGCGTAAGGCGAGATTCGAGTGGTATCAAGGCCTGGGAATCAAGAGCGAGAAGCTGCGCCTGCGTGAGCACGGCAAGGATGAGTTGTCGTTCTATTCGCAGGGCACCAGCGACGTGGAGTATCTGTTCCCGTGGGGCTGGGGCGAACTGGAAGGGATCGCCCACCGGGGCGACTATGACCTGACCCAGCACCAGAAGTTCAGCGGTAAGGACCTGACATACTTCGACGACGAGAAGAAGGAACGATTCCTTCCGCACGTGATCGAGCCGTCGGCTGGCGCCACACGGTCGCTGCTGGCGTTCCTTTGCGAAGCATTCGTCGAGGAGAAGATCGTCGACGAGGAAACCAAAAAGGAAGACACCCGTACCGTCCTGCGGTTTCACCCGCGGCTGGCGCCGGTGAAGGCCGCGATCTTCCCGCTGGTGAAGAAGGATGGCATGCCCGAGCGAGCAATGTCGATCTATAAGGATCTACAGAAGTACATGTCAGTGTTTTATGATGAAAAGGGAGCGGTGGGGCGGCGGTATCGTCGGCAGGATGAAGCCGGCACCCCGTTCTGCATCACCATTGACGGGCAGACCGCGACGGACCAGACTGTGACCGTGCGCGACCGCGATACGATGGTCCAGCAGCGTATTGCCGTTGATGGCCTGCTGCCGTATCTGCTGCAGCGTTTGAATGCATGAACATGGCCCGGCAGCTCGACATCCTCGCCTTGGAGCCGTTTTACGGTGGCGTGCGCAAGTCAACGCTGGAGTTGATCGCGGGGCATAGTCGGCACCGCTGGACGATCCATAAGTTGCCGCCTCGGCGGATCGAGCGGCGCCTCAGCGCGGCTGCTCACTGGTTTTCCGAACAGGTGTCTCGCCACTCGCTGGCGAAATACCATGCCGTCTTCACCAGCGACGCGCTGAACCTGGCGGATCTGCTGCGGCTGATGCCGGCGCTGGCTCGCATCCCGTCGGTGGCATATCTTTATAGCAATCAACTGGCGGCGTCGGCCGGGGCTGAAGAGCAGGTGAAGATCGCGACGCTCTCCACGGCCAACAGCGCGACCGAACTCTGGTTCGCGTCCATGTACCACATGCGGAGTTTCCTGTCCGATGCGGCGATCCTTTCGGATCAGCATCCAGAATTGGGTGGCAGGGGACCTCTGCGCGGGATGGTGTCCAAGGCGCAACTAGTGCATCCGCCCGTGGATCTGGTGCCACCGGGTCGGGACTCAGAGGTGCTTGACGCAGAGCGAAAAGGCCGGGCGATCTGCGTGGACAATCGGGCCGTGGCGCCGGAACTCTACAAGAACTTCCTTGATGCCGTTGAGCAGCGAAAGGAGCCGATGACCCTCCATGTCATCGGAGACCCGCTGTCGCATGTTTCCGAGGGCATGCAGGTTGTCGTGGATGTCCGGCGCGATGCGGACGTGACCCGGGCGCTTCGCTGTGCGGAAATCTTCATCACTGCCCAGGATCCGGGCGCCTTTGACCCTCTGGCGCTGCGGGCGATGGCGATGGGTTGCATTCCGGTCATGCCCGAGACGGGGTTCTTTCGCGAACTGATACCGGCGGCACTACACAAGTGGTGCCTGTATAACGGGTCGGCTGACGACCTGGTCTCAAAGGTTATGGACTTGTGGTATCTGCGACGTCCAGCGGTCGCGAGGTCTGAACTGGATCGAATCTTCACGCGGCACTCGCCAGAGGCAGCGACGGAGTTTGTGGACACGCGTTTGGAGCAACTGGTGGATCTCGCGCGGCATTGACGGCAGGGGAATGGACCGGATTACGACTCACCGGATCAAGACGCCAGAACGACCCCTGCCAACGGTTGCACGCAACGTCCGATAATGTATATTATGTTAACCTATAGAGCTAACCCCAGAGCAGGGCGTAATCGAGGATCCGTTGGTCCTACTTCGCCTTCCCGCTGGCTTATCGGCCGCCAAAGGCGTCGGCGACGAATCGAACGGCACGGGATCGCACCACGCGAGTCGTCGGATCGTAGGTGAACACCGCCAGTTGGGCGGTCTTGTTGTCCAGAATATAGAGCGCATCACCGCCGCGCTGAGCCTTGACGGTGACAGCCTGGTAGTCCCGGCCGGCGATGACGACGTTGGCCTGAGCCACCGGACCACGCACGCAGAAATTGGCGACGCCGAGGACGACCGCCATCAACACGAGCATCACAATTCCGAAAGTCTTCTTATCCATGACAAACCTCATTTGCGGGTTGGGTGGGTTGGCGACTCAGCGTGCACCGGCACCTTGGAACAGCCTGGCAACATCCAAGGCCGGCATGACGTCCAGCGTGTTGTTGCTGTCGTTGTAAGCCATCGCGGCGAGCATTCCATTGCTGCTGTCGATGATGTAGACAACGCCGGAACCGCCGCCCGGGATGTCGCCGGGGATCAGGACGTAGTCAGCCGGCCGCATGACTCGTTGAGCCATCGCCTGGTTTTCCGTGACCGATCCGAATACGAGCGTCAGAGCCAGGCCGACGTTCAGTACCGCCAACGCACAAAGAATCTTCGACTTCATGAGAAGTCCTCCTTCCAAGACAAAGACCGTTCAATCCAAATGCGTTCGCCGAGCATTCATAAACAAAGGCGAAACACACACAATCATCAGGAATATCAGCAGAAGCCACGTGAGTGCCACAGAGCCATCGACAGCGACGTGTTGTTTGTAACCGATAAGCCGCGCATCGATGGGATTCTCACTATCCTGAGCCAGAACGGATCCAGCCGTGCCGACCGTGCCGATCATCCACGCCAGCGAATTGATGAGACGAGCTTTCATGCATCCAATCATAACCACTGTTCCAATGGCCGGGCAAGTGAACGAAATTCCGCTGCGGGAAGACAGACCGTTTCCCACTTCGCCGAACGCCTGCGCATGGCGCTGCGGTAGGCGACCAGATCGACGCCAAGAATCCAGTACCAGCGGTCGCGATACTCAAACATGCCGTTCTCGGGGATCAGCGGCGGATCGATCCAATAGACGAAGGCCAGCACGGCGGCGAAGCCATCGCCAAACACCTGCTGCCATTGCATCAGGTCTTCAACATCCTGCTGCGTGGCCCAGGTCTGAAACGTGGCGTGTCCGCCCTGCCGCCGGGTACGCAATTGGCGGCCTTTGACGTCCACCAGCAGGTTCGGACCTTTGCGACTGTAGACCACGAAATCGAAACTCTTGAGCTTCGCATTGGCGAACACGGCCTTTCGCGCCTCGTCCACGACGACGCAGGGCACGCCCATGCTTCGCAGATAGGCCTCGAAGGCGGCTTCATAATGGACTTTGCGGTCGGCCATGATTCGGCGATGATTATACCGCATCAATGGCAACCTCATCAGCACCAGCCGCTCGCCGCAACGCGACTCCCCTGCCGCGACTGCTCTTTCATGTGGCGGTTGTCGCCGCGGCGATCCTCTTCGCGGCACCGTCAATCTGGCTGATCGCCGCGTCTGTGAAGCCATCTGAGCAGGTGCTTGGGGATTCATGGTCGGCCTTCACAGGCGGTGGCTGGACGATGGGCAACTACCGAACCATATTGGCCCAGGGAGATTTTGCCCGCTGGCTCGCTAACTCGATTTTTGTCTGTAGCACTCAGACGGTCCTGGTGACGCTGCTTTCCAGCATGGGCGGATTTGCCCTGGCGAAGTACGAGTTCGCCGGCCGCCGACTCCTGATGGGCCTGATGATCGGCACATTACTGCTGCCTGGGCAGGTTCTGCTCCCATCGGCGTGGGATGTGACGCGATCGCTAGGCTGGCTCGACACCTATGTCGCCATTATCGTTCCCGGAGCCGTGAACGTATTCGGGCTGTTCCTGTTCAAGCAGTCGATGGCCTTCGTGCCGGACGAACTGCTGGCGGCCGGCCGGGTTGACGGCTGCTCAGAGTGGCGTCTCTGGTGGGATATCGCGCTGCCGTGCATCCGGCCTACGGTCAGCACGTTCGCATTGCTGAGTTTCGTCGCCAGTTGGAACTCGTTTCTCTGGCCTCAGATCGTTCTGATGAACGAGAGCAGATATACCGTGGCGGTCGGTCTGGGCAACCTGGCGTCGCTACCACAATACCGGACGGAGTATGGCCTGATGATGGCGGGCGCTGCGCTCTCGGTGTTGCCTGTGGTGGTGCTTTTCGCGGCCGTTCACCACGACTTCACTGCGGGGCTTACGGCGGGGTCTTTAAAGGAATAGGTCAAGCACCAAAGGAGCACGCGGTCCGATGGGACCGCGTGCCCTGCTTGACCGCCCTATCATATGGCCATGTGGCCAGATATCACTTCTTCTTCCGGCCATCCTTGGTCTTGCGGACATCCTCGGCCCACTGCTGCGCCTTGCCCAGCAATCCGGCAAGCCCTCCGGCCGGGCGATCGCTCCTGCTTGAAGAGACGCGGCTGGCCTGGACGTCAATAATGACCGGACCCTTGGCGCCGTCGGCGGCTTCCTTGGCCGTAATGTGGTCGCGGATGCGTTTACTCTCGATGATGCCGATCGTTGTGCTGGTCAGGATGTAAAGGTTCAAGCCGCTGGGCCCGTTGTAGAGCATCAGCGGGAATAGCAGCGTCATCCACTGCATCATCTTCTGCTGCTGCTCCTGTTCGGGGGTCGCGGCGGCCGGTTTGGGCGTATATTTCTGTTGCAGAAAGAACACCACGCCCATGAGCAGCGGCAGCAAATTCAAGGCATCCACCTGGAATACCATGAGGTTGATCGCGTGACTGGGGAAGTAGAACAGGTGATCAGGCTTGGCCAGATCACTGATCCAAGTCATGCCCCAGAGGAAAGGCGCCTGCCGCAGTTCGAATGTGCTCTGCAGGCTCGACCACAGCGCGATCCAGATGGGCATCTGCAGGAACATCGGCAGGCACCCCATGATGGGCGTTGCGCCATGCTCCTTGTAGAACTGCATCATCGCCCGGTTCAGCTCTTCCTTATTGTCGCCATATTTCTTCTTCAGCCGCTCCATCTCAGGGCCAAGCTTGCCCATCTTGGCCATATTCATAGTGCTGCGCTTGGTGATCGGGTGCAGCAGCCCGCGAACCAGAATCACCAGGGCAATGATCGAAAGGCCCCAGTCACGCAGCACGACATGGAATATGTCCAGCAGCCACACCAGCGCATCAATCAGAAACTGGAACGTGCACCACGAACAGCCGCCGGTCACGGCCAGCGTGACGGCATACATTCGCGGGAAAGCCGAGTAGTAATCGTCCTTGAGAACTTCGCGACTCTTGGGTCCCAGGAAGACCCGAAGGTCCGCGTCCTTGCTCGCGGCGGGCGGAATCGCCAACTCACTGGTCGTAAAGACAAGGCCCGCGACATGATCGAGCGGGGGATCCTGGGCATTGAGCAGGTCGGCCTTGACGCTCTGTATCTGGTTCAGTGGCTTGCCATCGCTGCTTATTGGCAGCACCAGGGCGTTGAAGTAAGTGCTGCTTAGTCCAGCCCAGACGAACGGTGTATCCTTCCCGCTCGGGTTCTTCGCAATATCCTTGCTCTCGCCGGCCTTGAACGAACCCACCGCATAGTTCAGCGGCTCGATGGTCGGGTACTTCGTGCTCAGCCCCGTGGCATATCCGGCAATCACCTGAAGGTCGGCGCCGCGATCGGTCTCACGTGGCGGCGCTGTTGGGCCGTTGAACTCGATCTGGACCTTGATCAGCGAACTCGACAGATTTTCCACCGTCTGGCGGACCAGCACTTCGTAGCCGCCCTGCGGCGTGACATCCTTCCCGTCGGCGGTGAGCCGCGAAGGCACCTCAAACACCTTGCGCAGACGGACGAGTGGCACCTTGTCGTTTCCGGTCACATCCAGAGACAACTCGGCCTGCCGACGATCATTCTTTTCGACACGCCAGGTCTGGCCTTCCAGATCGATCCGCTGGCCGCCAATGATGATGGCCCGCGTTGCCAGGGCCGCATGGCCTGCGGCACGCTGCGGCTGTTGGAAAACGAACGGCTCGGTCACCTTCTTTGGATTCTCGTCACCCACCGGCTCACGTTTGAAGCGGTTGAGCGTGGCCTTTGTGATGGCCGCCCCACGGTTACTGACTTCAAGCCCGATGGCGTACTGTGTGTCGTTTCGCGCAGTCGAACCGAGCACCAGGTCGCGGATCTCCCCGCTCCCAAGGACCGTCACAGCCTTCGGCGCCACCGGCGCTTCGACCGATTGTGACGTAGCGATGCCAGGCACCACGGTCGGGGTCGCGGTGGCCGTCGGCGCAATGGCGGCCGGCTGACTCGTTGGAGCGGGCGCCGGGTTCAGTTCCCAGTTGTTTCGCTTGGCCAGTTCATAGACGAAAAAGTGCCAGCCCAGCAGCAGAGCAAGGGCCAGCGCCATTCCGACAATCATCCGCTTTGTATCCATGCGTTCTATTCCCTATCTGCCATCCAGAAGCCGAGCCGCGAGGAAGCCATCAAGCTCAGGGATCGCCGCGAACTTCGCGACCGTCGTCTGGACGTCGTATTCCAGCCGGACGAATTCGACCTGGTTATCGTCGACAACCACGTAACTGGTGCGCGGGTCACGATCGCGCGGCTGCCCGACGCTGCCGACGTTGATGATCGCCTTTTCGTCGGTGACCTCAAATCGGTAATCAAGTTCATCGGGCGTGTAGAAATCGGGACCTTCGAGAAATACGCCCGGCACATGCGTGTGTCCCACGAAGCAGAGCTTCTCTACACGCTCAAACATCGCGACAAACTTGCCAGGATTGGTATATATGTCGTCGGGGAAGATGTACTCGTTGATCGGCCGCCGGGGGCTGGCGTGCAGGGCGATGTAACGATCCGTCTTGACTCGCGGCGGGAGTGATCCCAGGAACTTCCACCGCCTGGCGCGAGCCGCGGGGTCGCGCTCGCCCTCCAGTATCCCGCGCGTCCAATACGAAGCGGTCTCGGCACCGGCATTGAAGTTGTATGGCTCGTAGAAAACGGCGAAGTCATGGTTGCCCATCAGGACCGTCTTACAGCGCTGTGCGACCAGATCAAGGCATTCCAGGGGGTTGGGGCCGTAGCCCACCACGTCGCCAAGGCAGAGTATCTCCTCGATTCCGCGACGACGGATGTCCGCCAGCACGACCGTCAGGGCCTCAAGGTTGCTGTGTATGTCACTGACTATTGCAAACATCCTGCGGCTCACATCTTATAGAAACCATCCTGCGGGCGGCGGCCTGCTGCGGCCTCGCCCTTGCAGCGCGAAGGTCGATGGTAAAGGCCAGCGGCGCAAGCGTCAATTGCGGCCCGGCCATCTTGCCGCGATTGCCCAAATGCTGACAATCGTTTTGGGACAACTCAGCTTGATGATGGCATTGCGGCACGCCGAGCCGTCGCAAGTGAGCCCGATGCTGGCGTTCAAACTCATCATCCTGGCACCGTTGACCTTGCTTGTACCGCTGGAGTAAGCCCGCATGACAGGACCAGCGCCACACATCACGCGCCTCGCGCCCTCCCCTACCGGAGCCCTGCATCTGGGCAACGCCAGGACCTTTTTGGTCAACTGGCTGATGGCACGGCAGCATGGGTGGCGAATCCTTCTGCGGATTGAGGATCTGGACGGCCCACGCATCAAGCGCCACGCCGATCAGCAGCTCATCGACGATCTCCGCTGGCTGGGGATCGACTGGGATGACGGGCCGGTCTATCAGTCGACTCGTCGCCCCGCTTACGATGCTGCTGTCGAGCAACTCCTGGCCGCTGGTCTGGCTTATCCGTGTGTCTGCTCGCGGAAGGAAGTTGACATGGCCGCCAGCGCGCCTCATGCCGAGGATGGGTCGGCCGTCTATCCCGGCACCTGTCGCGGCCGATTCGCGACGGTCGCCGAGGCACTGGCCGCAACCGGCCGGATGCCCGCCATCCGCTTTCGAGTCGATACGCCCGAATTGACCTTTGACGACGGCTTTGCCGCGGCCGATCGCTGGCAGGCCAGTGGCGACCTCGCGTCAGCGACTGGGAGCTATCGTCACATCTGCTGGCCAGCAAGTCAGTTGGGCGACTTTGTTATCCGCAAGAGCGACGGCGCCGCAGCCTATCAACTGGCGGTCGTCGTCGACGACGGGGCCGGCGGCGTCACCGACATCGTACGCGGCGATGACCTGCTGGATTCCACGCCGCGGCAGATCATGCTGTATCGCGCCTTGAGGCTGGACGAGCATGTCCCGCGCTACTGGCATCTGCCCCTGGTGATTGGTGAGGATGGCCGACGCCTGGCCAAGCGGCACGGCGACACGCGCCTGGCAACCTATCGCGAGGCCGGAGTGACGGCCGGCGAGATTCTCACGCTCCTGGCTCGATGGTCCGGCATGTCATCGCCTGCTCCAATCCGCTCCGCGGCCGACCTGGTGGGCCAATTCGACCTCATTCGCATGTCTCACAGCCCCATCGTCTTCGCGCCCGCCGATTTGCGGTAATGGCGCGAGTCGACGGCGCTTCGCAAAGTCCGCTTTACCACGAAGCGACGAAGTAACGAAGGGAGGCATAACCCCTGGTGATTCTTCGTTGCTTCGTCGCTTCGTGGTGAAAAGTGCGGTCATGTTGTTACGATGGCGAGCAATGGCTTGCGGCGAAGAGCGATATCTGAAGATCATCAGCGGCGAGTCCAGGGGGCTTGGCGCTTCGATCACGCGCGGAGTGCTGGCGCTGGCCGAAGTGCCCTACCGCTGCGTGATGGCCGCACGCAATGGGCTCTACGATGCCGGCATCTTCCGCTCATCTGACCTAGGCCGGCCCACCATTAGCGTCGGCAACATCACTGCTGGCGGGACGGGCAAGACGCCGGTGGTGAAGTGGCTGGCTTCACATCTTGCAACCGCCGGGCGGCATCCGGCCACCCTGCTGCGCGGCTACCGCAAGACCGATGCAGGCATGAGCGACGAAGCCCGCCTGCTGGCTGACGCCCTGCCGGGTGTCGCCGTGATTGCCAATCCGGATCGCATCGCGGGTGCGGCACAGGCCCTGACGCAGTACCCTGCCACAGACTCCTTCATACTCGACGATGGCATGCAGCATCGTCGGGCCATGCGAAACTTCGAACTGGTGTTGATCCACGCCGCCAATCCCTTCGGCTTCGGTCATGTTCATCCGCGCGGGCTGCTTCGTGAGCCGATGTCGGGACTGGCTCGCGCTGATGCAATCCTGCTCACCCACGCCTCGGAGATCAGCCCCGATTTGGCGCTTCTCCTGCAGGAGACGATCAAGCGATACACCCCTGCCCCCATCTTCCACGCCGACCATGTGAACACGCATCTCCTGGCGGCCGCGCCCAGCGCGGGACGGGTGCCGATGGAGGTGCTCGAGCAGAAGCGATTTGTGGCCTTCGCCGGTATCGGCCGGCCGGACAGTCTGGAGCGGTCACTCTCGCGTCTGGGCGGCACCTTCGCCGCCTTCGAGCGTTTTGCCGACCACCATGCCTACACCTCCGCCGACCTCGATCATCTGGCGGCCGTCTGCAAAGAGCATCATGCCGAGTTGCTGGTCACCACCGAGAAGGACTGGGTAAAGCTGCAGAGACTGGATCGCCCCGCCGCCCTACCGCCGATCCTGCGTCTGGAACTGGCGATCGCGTTCTGGGAAAACGAGGAGCAGGCTCTTTTGGGTCTGATCCTGCGGAAACTGTCCGGAAACTCATAATCGCTCCCCGCCGCCTCCCGCAGTTGGCAGGCAGATCGCTCAAGATGGATCCGAGCAATCCCGACGCACCCTACCCATGAACGGCTCTTCGGATCGTGTGCTCCGTGCCCTCAAGCGGCCTGCTGGGAGCGGGTGGTGACATTCCTACGCATCGACCGGTTCCATGGCCTCGTCGAGTTTCGCCTCGGTCTTGGGCTCCAGCGCGCCCTTGGTCGCCAGCAGGTGGCGCTGCATCCACTCGGAGAGCGGGTCGAGCAGCGAGTAGACCACCGGGACCACCAGCAGCGTCAGGAACGTGGAACTGATCAGGCCTCCGATGATGGCGACCGCCATGGGCTGGCGGCTTTCAGATCCTTCGCCGGTGCCGATGGCCGTGGGGAGCATGCCGAAGATCATGGCGAAGGTGGTCATCAGGATCGGGCGCAGCCGGACTGGGCCGGCTTTTCGCATCGCCTCGTCGCGTTCCATGCCGTCGCGATGGCGCAGGGTGTTGGCGTAATCGATCAGCAGGATGGCGTTCTTGGTGACCAGACCCAGGAGAAAGATGAACGCCATGAAGGTCATGATGTTGATGGTCTGGCGGAAGATCAGGAGGCCCAGCATGGCGCCGACGAATGCCAGAGGCAACGAAAGCATGATGGTGAAGGGGTGAATGGCCGACTCGAACTGCGAAGCCAGCACCATGTAGATTACTATCACCGAAAGGAGCATGGTGAACATCAGGTTGCCGAAGGACTCGGCCATGATCTCGCTCTCCCCCGTCCAGGAGGTAGTGTAGCCGGCGGGAATACTGATGCCCTTGGCCATCTCATTGACCTCCGTGACGGCGTCGCTCAGGGCCTTGGACACGTCGAGGTTGGCCAGGATGGTGATCTGACGCTGGCGGTTGAAACGGTTGATCTCGACCGGCACACTGGTGGAACTGGTCACCGCAATGGTGCGCAGTTCGGCGGTGCCGCCGGTCTGGGTGGGGATCTGGAGGTCCAGGATGTGGGCGGCATCGTTGCGGCCGGATTCCAGCAGCCGTACGGCGATGTCGTAGCGATCCTTGCCGTCGCGGTATTTCCCGATATCCGCGCCGCCGATAGCAGCGCGGATCGTGTCGGCGACGTCCATGGGGGACACCCCGGCCTGGGCGGCACGCTCGCGGTTGAGATAGATGCTCTCCTCGGGCCGGCCGGTTTCATAGGTGGTGTCCAGATCCTTGTAGCCGCCCTTGGCGCGCATCTTGCCCAGCATCTGCTGGGAGAGGCCATCGAGCGTCACCAGATCAGGGCCGGTGAGTTCAAACTGAATGGTGGCGGATTTCATGCCTGCGGAGTTCCCAACGGCATCGAAATTCTGAACACCCGAGGCAACGAGGTTGGGTTCACCATTTCTCAGGGTCTCCAGTTCGGTGCGCAGCAGGTCCATTACCTGCCGCTGTGAGCGCATGCCGCGAGACTGACGGTCGGGCTTGTCCAGCAGACGCACGTAGATCGAGCCGGTGTTGACCTTGTCGCCGCCGGCCACGCTGACGGTATAGCGCACCTCGGGAACCTGTTTGACGACATGCTGGAGCTTGTCCAGCACCTCTCGGGTGCTGGCGAGCGACGAGCCGAGCTTGGCGCGCATGGTGACGGTGAACTCGGCGCGGTCCTCTTCCGGCTGGAACTCGCTTTTGACAAACCGGCCCAGACTCATGCTGGCGACGAAGCCGATGACCGCGATGGTGACGACCAGGGCGCGGTGCCCGAGGCACCAGCCCAATATGCCTTCATACACGCGCTCCATGGCGAAGAATGACTGTTCCAAAAAGCGGAACACCGGGTTCTGGTGCGTCTGCTTTTTCAGCAGGCGGCTGGAGAGCATGGGGTCGAGCGTGAACGAAACCAACATGGAAATCATCACCGCGAAGGCGATGGTCATGCCGAAGGGAAGGAAGAAGCGGCCGACGATACCCTCGGTATAGGCCGTGGGTAGAAAGACCGCGACGACCGAGAGCGTGGTCGCCAGGACGGCCAGGCCGATTTCCTTGGTGGCGAAGTCGGCGGCAAAGGCTGCGGACTTGCCCAGTTGCACGTGGCGCATAATGTTTTCCTGCACCACGATCGCGTCATCGATTAGCAGGCCGATGGCGAGCTGCAGGGCCATCAGCGTCATCATGTTGATGGTAAAGCCGGCCGCCGACAGCATCATGAAGGTGGCCATAATGCTGGCCGGAAGCACCATCGCGCTGATGAAGGTGGAGCGGAAGTTCAGCAGGAAGATCATGACCGTGAAGACCGCCAGCCCGCCGCCGATGATCAGGTGGTGATAAACCTGGTTGACCGATTGGCGGACATAGACGGACATGTCGGTGGCAACTTGCAGATCGATCTGGCGTTCGGACAACTTCGCGGCGAGCTTCTTAACCTCAGCCTTGACGTCATCGGCGACCTGGACCATGTTGCTGCCGGATTGCCGCTGCACGTCCAGCGTGATGCAGGGCTTGCCGTCGATCTGGGCGTACGAACGCTGCTCCTCCAGCCCGTCTTCGGCGTGGCCAACGTCTTTCAGGCGAATGACCGATCCGCCTGCGTGGGAGAGAATAAGCTCATCCAATTCAGCGGCGGAACGGAACTCCGCCTTCACTCGCGAGACCAGTTCCTGACGCCCATCCTCGATACGTCCACCGGGCAACTCAACGTGCTGCGCGGCGAGGGCAGTCCTGACGTCGCGGACGGTCAGGCTGTGCTGCTTCATCAGCCCAGCATCCAGCCACAGCCACATCTTGCGGTCTCGGCCACCGTTGATCTTGATCGCGCCCACGTTCTTGACGCGCTGGAGACGCTCGCGGATTTCCTTGTCGGCGGCTTGATACAGTTCCTTGTCGCCCAGGTCGCCCGACAGGACCAGGGACATGATCGGCGCGGCATCCAGGTCAACCTTCTGGATGACTGGGTCTTCCACGTCAGTGGGCAACTGGGCACGAACGCTGTTGACCTTCTGCTGAACTTCCTGATAGGCGACGTCGACGTTCTTGTCGAGCTGAAACTCAATCACGACGACCGAGACGCCCTCCCTGCTCGTGCTCTGGAGCTTCTTGATGCTGGAGATGGTATTGACGGCCTCTTCAATGGGGTCCGAGACGCGAGTCTCGATGGTCTCGGGGTCAGAGCCCTGTAGCACCGTTGTCACGGTGACGATGGGGAAGTCCACCTTGGGGAACAACTCCACCGGGAGCCCGCGAAGCGAGACCCACCCGAACACCAGCAGGGAGAGGATCACCATCGAGGTGAACACCGGACGTTTGATGGCGATTGTGGAAATGAACATGCTTCACCAATTCAAAGTTAATGCAGAATTCAGAATTCGAAAAAGGAGACACCGTGCCTGCTTCAGGATTCTGTGGTTCGCGCTGTCGGTTCTGAATTCATTCCACCACCGTGCCTTCCTTAACGGTTTCGGAGGAGCCGAAGAACACCTTCTGGCCGGCCGACAGACCCTGGTTGATCACAACGTTCTCTGTCAGACGATCGCCGATCTGGACTTCCTGCCGGCGGAGTTTGCCCTTGTCGGCGACAAACACGTATTGTTTGCCGCCATCCCGCACCACAGCACGTTCGGGAATCAGGACGCCGCGGCGGTCGCCGCCAAGCGATACGCTGGCTGAGACAAAGGCGCCGGGGACCAGTTGATCCTTCTTTTCCGCGGGAACCGGCACGCGGATCGTGAACAGGCCGCTGGTGGTTTCAATGGAAGTCACCACCCGGGCGATGGGGAGCTTCAGTTCGGACTTCAGTAGCGGCGAGCGAATGACGGTGGGCGTCACGCCCGGTTCAATGGCGGGCATGTATGCCTCGGGAAGCCGCAACTCGATCTCGATTTCATCGTCGCCGATCAGTTCGATTACGGCGTTGCCCATGCTGCCGTTGATGTAGTCGCCGACGCCCTTGGCCCGCGAGGTGATCACGCCATTGAACGGAGCTTTGACCGTGGCATCGCGGAGATCGTCCTGGGCGGCGTTAACCGCAGCCTGGGCCTGGGCGACCTGGGCCTCGGCCATGGCGGTCTCGGTGGGCGTCGGCCCGTTGTTGGCCTCTCGCAGCCTTGCCGCGGCGGCATCCCTGATCCATCGCGTGGCCGCGGCATCGGTCTGGGCCTCCTCAAGCCGGCGCAAGGGCAGGGTCTTCTCAACCTCTACCAGACGCTTGTAGCGTTCCAGCTCCCGCTCCTTATCGGTCAGGCGGGCATCGAGTTCGGCGATGGCGGCCTTAAGCTGCGCAACCCTCTCCTCGCGAGGCGCTGCCTTGAGATTGGCCAGGTTGGCCTTGGCCAGCGTCAGCGACGCCTCTGCTCCCGCAAGGGCATGTTTCATCGTGGTTTCGTCCAGGCGGAAGAGCGTCTGGCCCTTCTTGACGCGCATTCCGGCATCCAGGGACTTGCCGGCGTCGTCCTTGCCAAACTCGGCCAGAATACCGCTGACGCGAGGGGAGACCCGGGCAGCGCTGACGGCTATGGCCCGTCCCGTGATGGTCACCTCGGCAGGAACCATCGGCTGGGCGGTCGCCGAACCGATGGCGCCGGCACCAGTCTCGGCCGCCATCGCGCAGGCGGCCGGGACGAACAAGAATGCGAGAATGGACTTCAGAGCAGTTTTCATGGCTTGATATACCCGTTAAGACTGTCAAGAGTACTGGCCGGCTGCGTGGACGGCTGAGTGGCGGCAATGGCCGTCGGCAACGCTACTGGCAAGACGGCCGCCTCGAGCTGATACCACGCCACCTGATAGGCGGTCTGCGCCTGGTCGAGCGTCGTCGCCTGTACGGTCAGATTGGCAAGAGCCGTGGCGGCGCCAGCCTCGTCCTCCAGCCCTTCTCTGTAGAGGCTGATGACGCGCGTGAGCCCGGATCGCCGGGCGCTTTCGACCTGAGCGGCGGCCGAGACGTTGTCCCAGGTGTTGTGCACCAGCAGTGCACGAAACTGGACGTCATACAGAACGCCGAGGGAAATCAGCAGCGACTGTTCCTTCTGCACGCCGACGTTCTTCCTGGCTGCCTTGTATCGCCAGATCGTCGCCCCGCCGTCGAGTAACGACTGGCTGACGGAGATGCCTCCGACGAAGAAACTCTGGTTCACCGCGGCGGAGTCGCTACCCCAGTTGAAGGCCCCGATGCCGTTGACCTTGGGGAAGAAATCCGTGGCGGCCGACCGTACGGAGTTGGCGGAGATATGCTGCGCCAAGTCCTGAACCGCCAGTTCCGGCCGGGCGGACAGTGCCTGATCCTCAAAGCCGGCGACCTGCTGGGGCGATGGCGGCTCCGGCAGATTCGGCAACTCAGTATTGGTGGAAAACTCGACGCCAGGCGAAAGGCTCATCAATTGCGTCAGTGTAAGGTGTGTCTGCTGAACCTGTTGCTGCGCCTGCGACAGCGCCAAGCCGGCCTGCGCGACGGCCGACTCCACCAGGGCGGTGTCGGCCTGGACCTGCAGGTTGGCCTGCTCGAGCGACTTGGCCACCCGCAAGACCTGCAGTGATGCATCGTAGGCAACCTGGGCAAGCTTGGCCTGGCGAACCGCGCCGCCCTGCTGCGCATACGCCACCCGCACATCGCGACGCAGGTCCTGAACGGACTTTGTCAGCAGCAGTACCTGCTGCGCGCGAGTATCTTTCGCGTTCTTCCAGGTGTAATACGTCAGTCCGTAGTCCAGGATGGGAATCGAGCCGGTGACAGCGAGATGCTGCTGGTTGCGATCGCTGACCTCCACCGCCCCGCCGCTGCCCTGCTTCTGCAGATTGGCGTTACTGCGATTCGTGTTCGTGTAGACCGCATCTCCCTTGGGCAGAGCGCCCGAGAAGGCGATGCGCACGTTCTCGTCCTGGATTTTCAGCGCCAGCTTCTTCACGCTGAGTTCGAGGCTGTTGGCGATCGCCAGATCAACACACTGATCCATCGTCAGGGGCGTGGCCGGCTCGATCTTCGCGTTCTTTGCGCGAATCTTAAGCTGCTCCTGGAACCGCGCGGTCTCCTGATCGCGCTTGACCTCCGGAGCATTGCAGCCCACGAGGCTCGCGATCGCCAGCGCCACAGCCGTCAATTGGATTGTTCTGGTACTACTTCCCATCCTTCACACTGCCCTTCAGTCCGCCCGTCAAGAGTCCCCAGATCGTGCGGAATAGTTCGTCCACGCTCATCTTTGAATCGGGCTTGAGATAATCGTCCACCAGATTGAGGCAGGCGGATTCCATGAAGCCATGAAGCACCTCTGCGGGGATGTCCCGGCGAATGAGGCCTTGCCGCTGCGCCTGCCGCACAAAGGAAAGCTCGGCCGCCTGGTATTGGGCATGCAGTTCGCGGGCTTCACCTTCGATCCGGCACTCCATGCGGCGAAACGGGTTGACCTGAAAGAGGAGGCGGAAAAACTCTTTGTGTTGCCTCATGTAAAGAAGATGCGCCTCGATGCCCAGACGCAGCTTCTCCAGCGGGTTATCGGTGCCTTGAACGCTCTGGTGCGCCATCCCGAACATCCCACGCGCGTGCCGCCCGACGATCGCGGTAAACAGCGATTCCTTGTTCTTGAAGTGGAGATAGAAAGTCCCGGCCGCACAACCTGCCGCCGCCGCGATGTCCTGCATCGTCGCGCCGTCGTAGCCCTTCTGGAACATCACCTCCTGCGCGGCGTCGAGCATCTGCTCCACGGCGGATTCCTTCAGCCGTTCGCGGAGGGTTGCGGTTTTTCGCTCTTCCACTTGTTCCATGCCGGCAACTATACCTGAATGCGACCCATCTGGCAAGACGGGCATTCACCAGATGAATTGCGTTCAATACTCGGCACGGCATTCACGCGTGCGCTCCGTGGCACCCACGCCCCGGAAGCCACTGGGCCCTGGAGTGGCGGGGAACCGCTGAGCATCAAGGCTTGGCTTCAATGAAGATGTCGGCTTTGCGCCGGGTAATATATACTTCGAAGTCGCGGTAGACCAAGGCCTTGAGGACCTGGCCCCACGGAAATGCTCCGGTGTGATAGATGGCGATGCGGTAGCCACCCATCGATCCCTCCAACCCCCCGGTGCCACCGATGAGCTTCTGCAGTTCCTGAGCCAGGTCGGCGCTGGGATTGTCCAAGTCGGGCGATTTCTTAGGCATTGGAATGGCCTCGCTGGTTCATGTTCGTGATCCTCGCTGCTGAACCTCACGATAACGGACTGCCCAGTTGATAGCCGCACTGCTTCAAATTGGACAGACCCATCGCTGCGGTTCTGAGCGTCTCCATGCCGGACTCCCGACCGCGTCTGGCAGCCACCTGACCCCCAAACGCACAGAGACGCACCCAGCCTTTGTCAAAAATCGTGCCAAATCGCTCAGCATGCATCGAGCACGAGCAGCGGAGCAGGCAGCCGTGCGGACGACCGCTGCGTATTGTCCGCCCCATTCCAGGCAGGTTCCTAAGGACTGGGCAGTTCGCTGTCAGTATCCGGGCCGTGCCTGCGAATTGAGCACGCATGTCCAGAACGCATAGGCGGCGACTCATCAGGTCCACCCCCCTTCAGTCGCGAAAAGCCCAGATTTGGGCTGCGCCGCTGAGCGCGGCAGGCTCTGGCATGGTTCTTGTGTAAGGCGACAGGACCGGACCCATGCCGAATCATGGGCGGTCACTACCCGTATTGAGGTCAGCTATGGACATGATTGAAGCCGTCGTAAAGCCGCAAAGGCTCGACGCCGTGAAGAGCGCATTGGCGCAAGTCGGGATTCTTGGCGTAACCGCGATCGAGTGCAAAGGCTTCGGCCGGCAGATGGGGCACACCGAGCGATACCGCGGTGCCAAACTCGACGTAGGGTTCGTCCCAAAGATCATGCTCCGCGTGTGTGTGAAGCACGCGGACTTGGAGAAAGCCATACAGGTGATCACCGACACGGCTCGAACGGGCGAGGTCGGGGATGGAAAGATCTTCACCTATCCCGTTAGTACTGTCGTGCGAATTCGAACTGGTGAACGCGACGAGGCCGCTCTCTAGGAGCCGCTAAGTGGTTGCTGCAAATGCAGCGGAAAGTGACGTGATGCTATGAGGACTCTGTTTGGAACAAGATCCGGTTTGGCTCGCATCGTCGCGAGCCTCGCCATGGTAACCGTGCTCCTATGTGCTTCAGGCGCCTGGGCGCAGGCTGATCCGGCACCGGCGCCTACCATTGCCGACGTGATGGGGAAGATCGAGTCGTCCACCTTTGTTGCCAACACGGTCTGGACGCTGATCGCGGGCATGTTGGTATTCTTCATGAACCTCGGCTTCTGCACGCTAGAGGCAGGTCTGTGCCGTCGCAAGAATGCCGTGAACATTCTGGCCAAGAACTTCATCGTCTTTGCCATCAGTTCGATCGCCTTCTGGATGGTCGGCTTCGCCTTCATGTTCGGCGACGGCAATCCCATCGTGGGCTTTGCCGGTTTCTTCACCAACCTCCTCCCGTTTGACGCTCCGAAAATGGCGGGCATCGCGAGCCTTGACTGGGCGAATGTCTCACCCGCTGTGAAGTTCTTCTTCCAGCTCGCATTCGCCGGCACTGCCGCAACCATCGTCTCGGGGGCAGTGGCCGAGCGCATCAAGTTCGTTTCCTTCATGGTCTTTGCGTTCATCATTGTCGCCATCATCTATCCGCTGACCGGCCACTGGATCTGGGGCGGCGGCTGGCTGGCGACCCTGAGTGTTCCCTTCCATGACTTCGCCGGCTCGGCCGTGGTGCATTCGGTGGGTGGCTGGGCCGCTTTGGCCGGCATTCTGGTGCTGGGTCCCCGCATTGGCAAGTACAACAAGGATGGCTCCGTGAACCCGATCCCGGGGCACAGCATGGCCCTTGCAGCCATTGGCTGCTTCATCCTCTGGCTCGGCTGGTTCGGGTTCAACCCCGGCTCCACCATGACCGCCAACCTGGCCATCGGGCACATCGCTGTCACCACCAATACCGCTGCGGCCTTCGCCTCGGTCACGGCCTGCCTCACCGCCTGGATCCTGCTCGGGAAGCCCGACTTCAGCATGATCCTCAACGGCTGTCTCGCGGGCCTGGTGGCGATCACCGCTCCGTGCGCAGTGGTCTCGGTGGGCGGCGCAGCCATCATCGGAGCCATCGCCGGCATCCTGGTTGTCGTCGCGGTGCTCTTCTGGGACAAGATGAAGATCGACGACCCAGTGGGCGCCCTGTCGGTGCACCTGGTCGGCGGCACGTTCGGTGTGATCTGCGTAGGTCTATTCGCTTCCCCGGATGTCATCCCGATCAACGGCTCGGTCTGCCTGCCCGGCCTGTTCTACGGCGGCGGCATCGCTCAACTTAAGACACAGCTCCTTGGTGTGGTGGCCGTTGGCGGAACCGTGTTCATCCTGAGTCTGGTGGCGTGGGCCATCATCAAGGCGACCATGGGCATCCGCGTGACCGCCAAGGAAGAACTCGAAGGCCTGGACATCGGCGAACACGGCATGGAGGCCTACCCCGGCTTCGCCGTGGAGGCTGAGAGTGCCGGGACCACCGAGATGATGGTTTCTAGTCACTAACAACCCGAGCCTCCGGCTGGACCGGAGGCTCGACCAGGCGTGCCGCGCCTAACGGCGCGGCACG